>JBPCLX010000324.1:0-4792 GCA_051002815.1 Gemmatimonadaceae bacterium | reverse complement strand
TCCCCTTTTCCGGCTCAAGGCGGCCGTCGAGAACTACCTGCGCGAGAGCGGGATGACCTACACGATCCTTCAGCCGAACGCGTTCATGGACGTGTGGTTCGGAATGCTGATCGAGATGCCTATCCATTCCGGGATGCCGGTGACGCTGGTGGGTGATTCGAAGCGGCGCCACTCATTCGTCGCCGAGCGGGACGTGGCAGCGTTCGCGGTGTCGGCGGTCGGCCATACGGCGGCGAGAGACGCGACGATCCTGATCGGCGGCCCCGACGCCATCACCTTTTGCGACGCGGTGCGCATGTACGAGCAGGCGCTCGGTCGTACGATCGAGGTTCGCTCTGTCGCACCGGGCGATCCGATCCCGGGGCTTCCGGAGCCCGTATGGGGGATCGCCGCAGGGCTCGAGTCATACGATTCCGAGATACCGATGGAGGAAACCGCGCGTATCTACGGCGTGCCGCCCACGAGCGCGCTGGACTTCGCCCGATCGCGCAAGGGAGGATAGGGCGCGGCGCCATTGACCGACCGGCGCCTCCAACCGATGTTGAACGCCATGACTCGCACGCGTTGGCTTGCACTGCTCTGCCTGCCGGCAATAGGAGCATGCGTTGGGTTGGGAACGTCGTCACGGAGTGCCATCCTTCCGGCGATGTCCCCGGCGCCAGTCAACGTGCCGGAAGCCATGCACCGAGCGCCAGTGCCGGTCCCTTCCCCGGCAGTTCCGGTACCGGGCGAGATCGCACTCGCCATCGAGTCCCGGCTAGCCGAGTTGGAGCAACGCGGCGGAGCGTGCTCCGTGTATGCGTCCGTGATCGAGCGATCCTACCGGCAGGGTCGCATTGTGCTCCGGCCGTTCATGTGGCGCGAGGAAGGCCGCCTCGTCTCCGGGCAGGCTACGCCGGATGGGGACATGGTTCTGGCGCGTGACATCGATCCGCTCAACGTGGGTCTCCGCACGGTGGACGACGTGCTTTGGAGCGTGGAGCACGAGGCGGCGCACATCGCCTTTCGCATCCCGAACGAGGAGTGGGCGGGCCAGGATCGGGCTGATCGTTATGTGCGGGAATGCCGTAGAGCGGCACACGCTGGCTGACGATCGAAAGCGGGACAGGGCCTCGACGATCACGCTTGTCGCGCCCCCGCGGGCGTGATAGTGTAGCCCGACCACCGTAACGGCAGGCTTCGCCACGCCGGATAACGGGAGATCCCGTGGACGTTCTGGAGCAACTCAAGCGCAGTTTTGCCGCAGCCGGTCGTTACGGCATCGAGCGCCAGATCGGAGCCGGGGGCATGGCCACCGTCTACCTCGCGCGTGATGAGCGCTATGGCCGCCCCGTCGCCATCAAGGTTCTGCGGCAGGACCTCGGCAAGGCTCTGGGCGCCGAACGTTTTCACAGGGAGATCCGCATCGCGGCGGCGCTCCAGCATCCCTGCATCGTGCCGCTGTACGATTCGGGCGAGGCTGACGGTCTGCTGTACTACGTGATGCCGTTCGTCGAAGGCACCACGCTCCGTCACAGACTGGAGCAGGAGGGCGAGCTCCCGATCGCGGACGCCGTTCGCATCCTCCGCGATTGCGCAGATGCACTGGCGACGGCGCACCGGCAGGGTGTGGTTCATCGCGACCTGAAGCCGGAGAACGTCATGCTTTCGGGCCGTCACGCGCTGGTGACCGACTTCGGCGTGGCCAAGGCGGTGACCGAATCTGCCGACCAGCCGTCGCTGACGACCATAGGCGTTGCGCTCGGCACTCCCACCTACATGGCGCCGGAGCAGGTGGCCGCCGACCCATCGCTCGACCACCGCGCCGACATCTACGCGTTCGGCGTCGTCGCGTACGAGCTGTTTTGCGGAAGGCCGCCGTTCAAGAGACCGACGGTGCAGGAAGTGCTCATCGCACACATTACATCGGCCGCCGAGCCGGTGACGAAATACCGGGCGGCGGTTCCTCCCGGGTTGGAGCTTCTCGTAATGCGCTGTCTCGAAAAGAAGCCCGAGGACCGGTGGCAGACCGCCGAGGAGCTGATCCCGCGCCTCGAGGCCGAACTCGGATCAAGCGGTGCGTCGGCATCGCCGGCGGCATGGTTCCGATACCGGCGGACAGCAGAATTTGTCAGGCGCCGGCCGGCAATCTGGATCGGCGGCGCGGCGGTAGTCGCGGGCATGGCGTGGTTTGGCGTCAGCAAGATTCCGCGTAATGACGGCCCGCTGCTGGATCCCGAACGAGTGGTGGTGCTGCCTTTCGAGGCTCAGGGCGACACTTCCGATCTCGGCATCCTCCCACAGGTTCTCGAGTCGAGCATCGCTCAGGGCCTCCACCGCACGGGGCGCGCTCGAGCGCTGGAAAGCCGCGCGGCGATCGATGAGGCGGGCTTCACCGGCACGGCCGCCGGCGCCCTCTCCACCACGCCCGTGGCGCTGGATCTCGGCAAGGCGGCCGGTGCCGGACTCGTCGTCGTCGGACGCATTCTCTTAATCGGCGACAGCGCGCGGATCGAGCCTCGGCTTCTCGCCACGGCCACCGGAGCCGAGTTGGTCAGGATTCCGGCCGAATCGGGACCGACGTCGGAGGCCACCGAGCTGGTCGAAAGGGTCAGTCAGCGCGTGATGGGTGCGCTCATGGTGCACCGCGATCCGCAATGGGGATCGGAGCTGCCGGGCACCGGCGCACCGACGTACGCTGCCTATCGAGCCTTTCAGGAGGCGGTGGATCAGGTCAACCGGGGGGAGGTGGCCGCAGGCACCGCACAGCTGCGACGCGCGTGGGAGCTCGACACGACGTTCGTCATCGCCGCCATGCGCCTTGGCTACGCGTTGTTCAGCCTCGGCAGATTCGAGGCGGTCGATTCGCTGGGTGCAGTGCTCGATTCCAAGCGTGCCGAATTGTCGACATTCGAAACGCAGTATCTCAACCGGCTGCTCGCCTGGAACCGCGGTGATCTGCAGGCCGTCTACACCGCGGCGCAGGAGATCGGCAGGATGGCGCCCCGCTCCACCTTTGCGCGGTACACCGCCGCAAGGTCGGCGATCTTCGTGAACCGAATGGCCCAGGCGCGGGACGGTCTGCTCGGGCTCGACTTCGACAGCCCCGATCTCGGAGGAATTCAGGGAGGATACGGCGACCTCACCGACGTCACCCATCTGCTAGGCGATCATGAGGCAGAGCTGAAGGCGGCGCGAGAGTGGAGGGCCCACCCCCGCAACCAGCTTCCGTTGCGAGCCCGGGGCGCGGAGGCCGTCGCTCTGGTGGCGCTGGGGCGGTTGCAGGAAGCGGAGGACTTGTTCCCCCACTTCCTGACTACGCGCCCCGAGGGAATCACCCGGCCCACTGTGTTCGCGATCGCGATCATCAGGGAGCTGCGCTGGCACGGCGCGGATTCCCTGTCAACGCACCTAAGCCGTGTCGCGCTGGAGCGGCTTGGCGATGACCTGAGACCTAACGAACGACTGATCCTTCTCTTTGGCGCCGGTGAACTCGCTACGGCTGCGACGTTGGCGGACTCGCTGCTCCGCGTCAATCCGGACAATACGCAGGCGCGTGGATGGCATGGAGCGCTCGCCGCCATTCGTGGCGACCGAGGCACGGCACTCGCCGATGTCGAACGGCTCGAGCGGAACGTGCCGCGCTACGACCGCGGCGACCGCACCGCAAATCGGGCAAGCATATTCGCTTTGCTTGGAGAACGCGCGCGCGCCGTGGAGCTGCTTCAACAGGCGCACGCGGAAGGTGCGTCCTTCCAGTCCAGTGCGTTTCACGCGCGCATCGGTCTAGAGCCGCTCCGCGGGTTCGACCCGTTCGAGGAATTCGTTCGGCCGAAATGAGTCCGCGCGCGGCGGCAAAACGGATGGAATTCACCCGCCGCCCACCCGAATGCGCCCCTGGCGCGCCTCGAGATCCTGCGCGATGAGCCGTCAAGCATTAAAATTCCGCCTCTCCATCTGTGCCCCGCGTGCAGTTGCCCATCCGAACCGGTACACACATGTTGGGGCCATTACCGGGTGAGCGGCGACCGCAGTGCTCGCATCCCGACCGCGGCGGAGACGGCATGGACCAGCCCGGAGACATCACGCGGCTACTCGGAAGCGCGCATGAAGGCGATCCCGATGCGATGCAGGAGGTGCTTACACTCCTGTACGATCGCATGCGGGAGATCGCGCATCGCCAGCTGTCGCACGAGGCGGAAGGACATACCCTCGAGACGGATGGCCTCGTGAACGAGGCATTCTTGCGGCTCGCGGGTGTGGAACACGTTCACTTTCGCGACCGGCAGCACCTGCTCGCTACGGCTGCGCGGATGATGCGGCGGGTGCTCATCGACTACGCCGACCGGCGGCGCTCGCAGAAGCGGGGTGGCGGCAACGTAACCGTTACTCTCGACGAGTCGTTGATCGCCATCGAGGAGCACGCGGATGATCTGGTGGCGCTCGACGAGGCGCTGGAGCGCCTCGAACGTACCGCCCCGCGGCTGCGGCAGGTGGTAGAGTGCCGTTTCTTCGCCGGGCTCTCCGTCGAGGATACGGCGAAGGTGCTCGAGCTCTCGCCGGCAACCGTCAAGCGCGACTGGACCTCGGCGCGCGCATGGCTCAACCGCGAGCTGACCTCGTGAAAGGGGAGCGGCAACCAATCGTGGACGACTCCACACGCTGGGCGTTGATCGAGCCCCTGCTCCACGAGGCGCTGGAGCGGGCGGTCAACGAGCGCGCCGCCTTTCTCGATGACGCCTGCCAGGATGCGGAAGTGCGCGCCGAGGTCGACTCGCTGCTCGACGCTCACGAGCGATCAGGAAGACTCGAT
>JBPCLX010000323.1:0-3069 GCA_051002815.1 Gemmatimonadaceae bacterium | reverse complement strand
CATCTATCACTTGCTGCGCTGCCTCGGTCGCGTAAAGCTTGGCCATCGCCGCCTCTCGCGTGGCGGCACCGGCACCCGTATCATGAGCCCACGCCGCGCGATATACCATCAACGCGCTCGCGTCGATGGCCGTCGCCATATCGGCGAGCCGCGCTCGCGTGAGCTGATGTGCCGCCAGCGGCTTTCCGAACGTTGACCGCTCGGTCACCCATGCGAGCGCCTCATCGAGGGCGCGCCGCGCAAAGCCGAGTGCGGCGGCGCCAACGGTGGTCCGGAAGACATCGAGCGTGCCGAATGCCACGCGCAACCCGTCGCCGGCCGCGCCAATCAGTGCATCGTCATCGATCTCGCACGCCTCCAGCCTGATCGTACCGAGCGGATGTGGAGCGATCATCTCGATCCGCTCCGGTACAGTCAGACCCAGCTGTTCGGCCTCGACGAGGAATGCGCCGAACCGTTGCTCCCCCTCGTCAGGCATGCGGGCGAACACTACGTAGAAGTCGGCGATTCCCGCATTGGAGATCCAGGTCTTTTCGCCTTGCAGCACGTATCCGCGCCCCTGCCGGTGGGCGGTCGTGCGCATCGCGCGTACATCCGAGCCGGCTTCGGCTTCGGACAGGGCAAAGGCGGCGATCGCCTCACCCCGCCGAACAGCCGGCAGCACACGCGCCCGCTGCGCGGCGGTGCCAAACAAGGCAACCGGCGCCGTTCCCAGGCCCTGCATGGCGAACGCGAAGTCGGCCAGCCCGTTATGCCGGGCCAGAGTATCCCGCGCCACGCAGAGGGCGCGCACGTCGTATCGATCCGGTTCGTCCTCCCCGTCCCGTGCGACGAGCGAAAGCCACCCGCCCTCGGCCAGTCGCCTGACGATGGCACGGCAGGTCCCATCCAGGTCAGCCGACCGCTCCCAGACCGATTCGATGCGCGATCCCGCCCACGCATCGAGCTCCAGAGCAAGGCGGCGGTGCCGATCCTCCAGAAACGGCCAGTCGAGAAAGGTCTTGTCGGACACTAGTTGCCCTCGAACGCCGGACGCTCACGCGCGATGAATGCACGATAGGCACGCGCGAAGTCTTCGGTTTGCATGCAGATTGCCTGCGTTTGTGCCTCCGCTTCGAGCGCTTCGTCGATTCCCATCGACCATTCCTGATGCAGCGCGGCCTTCGTCATCCCGTGGGCGAACGTCGGCCCGCTCGCAAGCTCTCGAGCCAGCGAGCGCGCGGCATCCTGCAGCGATTCCGGCTCGACTACCCGGCTGTAGAAACCCCAGCGTTCGGCCTCATCGGCAGCCATGAACCGCCCGGTATACAAGAGCTCCGCCGCGCGGCCGTGCCCAATGATGCGCGGCAGCATTGCGCACGCGCCCATGTCGGCGCCTGACAAGCCCACGCGCACGAAGAGAAAGGCCACCCGGCTGCGCGGCGTGCCGATGCGCAAATCGCTCGCCATGGCCAGAATGGCGCCGGCGCCGGCGCACACGCCGTCGATCGCGGCGATGATCGGCTGCGGACACGCGCGCATCGACCGTACCAGATCACCCGTCATGCGGGTGAACGCCAGCAGCTCGTCCATGCGCCGAGCATCCCGGTGCTCCACCAGCGGTCCGATGATCTCGTGCACATCGCCGCCAGAGCAGAAATTCTCTCCGGCCCCGGTCATGATCACGACGCTCACATCGCGCGCGCGCGCCAATACATCGAACGTCGAGCGCAACTCGCGGTAGGATTCGAAGCTGAGCGGATTCTTGCGCTCCGGCCTGTCGAGGGTGATGGTGGCTACACCATCGTCGACCCGCCAGCCGAAGTGGCGCGGCGTCAGCTCCGAACCGGTCGGCAGCGTCATTCCGGCACTCCAGGCTTAGGCGCGCGCTCGACGGCGCTCTTCATCAAGCCGATGAGTTCGTAGAGCTGCTGCTTGTCCTCGGCGGACAGGTCTTCGAACAGTTGCGCAAGCCAGGCATGGTGCTCGGGGATCATTGCCGCGAGCGCGCTCTCTCCTTCCGGCGTGAGGCAGACGATCTGGGCACGGCGATCCACATGCGACGTGCGCCGCGAAATCATTCCCTCGCCTTCGAGACGAGAAACCAGCCCCGTCACGTTGCCGTTGCTCACCATCAGTCGCCGCGACAGATCGCTCATCGTGAGACCGTCGGATCCCGAGTCACGAGCCTGCGCAAGCTGCGCCAGGAGATCGAATCGGGCGAGCGTCGTGCCAAAGCGCATCCTGAGCGCTCCAGCCAGCCGGCGCTCGATAAGGACGGTGCACGAAAGCAACCGGAGCCAGAGCCGCAGCGGAGGCACCGGATCGGCGGCCGGGGTGCTGGGGCGGGACAGGTAATCGTCAGGCATGGCACGGTCCGCGACATTGGACGTCACATGACCTCCCCGCCGGCCACGGCGATCGCCTGGCCCGTAATCGCCGTCGCATCCGGCGAACAGAGCCAGCCGACCGCGTTGGCCACTTCGGCCGGCCGCACGAACGCCCGGCGTGGTGAGTTTCGCAGCAGCATTTGGGTCGCCTCCTCTTCGGTCTTGTTGAGATTCTGCATCAATGCATCTATGCCTTGCCGCACCATGGATGTGTTCTCCGTATATCCCGGACAGACGGCATTCACTGTCACACCCTGCTTCGCCGTCTCGTGCGCCAGTGCGCGTGTGAGTCCGATTACGCCGTGCTTGGAGGCGCAATAGGCGGTGAGTTTCGAGTAGCCGCGCAGCCCTGCCGTCGAGGCAATGTTGATGATACGCCCGGCTCCCGCGACGAGCATTGCCGGTAGCACCGCGCGCGCGCAGAGATACGGACCGGTGAGATTCACCGCCAGCATTTGGTCCCACATGAGCCGGTCACCTTCCACGAGCGACTTGGCGCCTGCCTGGCCGGCGTTGTTGACCAGCACGTACGCATCGCCCAGTGCATCGGTCGAGCGAGCGAAAGCCGCATCAATGCTCGCTTCGTCACTGACATCGCAAACAACGGGCAGTACGCGCACACGGTGTTCCGCGGCGATCTCCGCTGCGCATCGATCGAGCGTGGCGATTTCGCGGCCCATGATAGTGACCGATGCGCCTA
>JBPCLX010000322.1:0-17962 GCA_051002815.1 Gemmatimonadaceae bacterium | reverse complement strand
TCCGTGAGCGAATCGCGGCTCTGCGGATCGTGGTCGCCCGGCGCACGATTCCGGCGCAGATCACGATGAGCGCCGGGGTGTCGAGCTGGCCGGAGGATGGAAGCGCGGTGGACGAGGTGTTGTTCACCGCCGACGAGCGGCTGTTTGCCGCAAAGCGCTCCGGCCGCAACCGTGTCGTCGGGCCATCTGCTGTGCGCGATGTACAGGTGACGCTCACGCTCCCGTTAGACGAGGGAGCCCGCGTCACGCAGCACTGACGCGTCGTGGCGCCTGCGTGCCTGTGACTGGCGCGTTAATCTGTCCTGCATGACCGAGGGCTCACTCGAGCGGCCGATCTGGGTTCCGAGCAGGGAGCGGACAGCTCGGTCGAGGCTGGCGGCGTTCATCACTTCGCTGGTCGAAACGGAGTTCGCGTCGGGCGAAACGCCTGACGAGTACGGTGCGCTGTGGAACTGGTCGGTGGCGCATCCGGAGCGGTTCTGGCCCACGGTCGCGCAGTTCACGGGGCTGCGCTACGAGGTGGATCCGGCGGAGCCGAATGTGACCGCCATTGGGCTCGATCGCATGTCGCCACCCGATCCCTCGCTGGGTCCGCGCTGGTTTCCCGCCTGGCGTCTCAACTTTTCGGATAATCTTCTTCGCTTCTCGGATGATCGGCCGGCGCTCGTTTTCTGGAACGAGTCCGGGCGGCAGCGAGTGGTGAGCTATCGGGAGTTGGGCGAAACGGTTGATCGGCTCGCGGCGGCATTGCACGCGGCGGGGGTGCGCGTGGGCGACAGGGTGGTGGGATGGTTGCCCAACATCCCCGAAGCCGTTGAGGCAATGCTCGCCGCCACTCGCCTGGGGGCGGTCTGGTCGAGCTGCTCTCCGGACTTTGGTGTGAAGGGTGTGGTGGACCGGTTTGGTCAGATCGCGCCGCGGGTGCTGTTCGCCGCGGACGGGTACGTGTATGCGGGTAAGTCGATCGACTGCGGGGAGCGGCTACGCGGAATAGTGGAGGCGCTTCCGACGGTGGAGCGTGTGGTGGTTGTGCCGTACCTTCGCGGGGCAGTTGAGCCGCAGAAGCCACCGGACGTACCGCGGGGGGAGTGGTGGGCGGACTTTTCGAGCGCGGGGGGGCCCCCCCACCGGGAATCTGCGGCCCCGGCCCGCATTGCGCGCAACCAATCCTCCGCAGGTGGGGCCGAATTCTCGCCGCCTGCTGCGAATACGCCCCGCCCGCTGCTGCCGTTCGACCATCCGGTCTACATCATGTACTCGTCAGGCACCACCGGGCTGCCAAAGTGCATGGTCCACGGCGCGGGGGGCACGCTCCTTCAGCACGCGAAAGAGCTGGTGCTTCACACCGATCTCACGCGCGACGACGCGATCTTCTATTTCACCACCTGCGGGTGGATGATGTGGAACTGGCTCGTCTCCAGCCTTTCCGTCGGCGCCGCGGTGGTGCTCTACGATGGGGCGCCGCTGGCACCCGCACCGGCGATTCTATGGGACATGGCCGAGCGCGAGCGGATCACCGTGTTCGGTACGAGCGCCAAGTATCTGGCGCTCTGCGAGAAGGAGGGGCTTGTTCCGCGCCAGTCGCACGACCTCGCGGCTTTGCGCACGATCCTCTCCACCGGCAGCCCGCTCGCCGCGTATAGCTACGACTACGTAGCGCGTTCCATCAAGCCGGACGTCCAGCTGGCGAGCATTTCCGGCGGCACCGACCTCATCTCCTGTTTTGCGTTAGGCGTGCCGGTCCGCCCCGTATGGCGTGGCGAGCTGCAATGCCGCGGCCTGGGCATGGCGGTAGCGGTCTGGGATGAAGAAGGAAGGCCCGTTCAGGGCGCGCCAGGTGAACTGGTCTGTACGCGTCCGTTCCCGAGCATGCCGGTGGCATTCTGGAACGACCCCGACGGCGCTCAGTACCGTACGGCATACTTCGAGCATTATCCCGGCGTCTGGCGGCACGGCGATTGGGCCGAGCTCACCGACCACGATGGGCTGATCATCCACGGGCGAAGCGACGCGACGCTGAATCCGGGAGGCGTGCGCATCGGGACGGCGGAGATCTACAGGCAGGTGGAGCAGCTCTCCGATGTCACTGAGTCGCTGGTGGTGGGGCAGGATGTGCGGACGGATGGCGAGCGCGATGTCCGCATAGTGCTCTTCGTCAGGCTGAACGAAGGGGTCATTCTCGATGATGCGCTCCGCGACCGCATACGGCGGCAGATCCGCGCGAACACTTCACCGCATCACGTGCCGAGGAAGATCATCCAGGTTGCCGACATCCCGCGCACGATCAGCGGCAAGATCACCGAGCTTGCGGTACGACACGTCATCCACGGGCGACCGGTCACGAATGTCGATGCGCTGGCGAATCCGGAGGCGCTCGAGCTGTTCCGCGATCTGAACGACCTGCGGGACTAACCGTAGATGTGCTGGGCGGTGGCAGGTCGTCCTACCGAAGATTGCGCGGCCGAATTCTTACGAACTCTGTAGTTATGCGGTCGGCTAGCTGCGCCGGTTGGAATCACCGGTCTGCGCAGTGCGTATAACCTCACTCCATGCGCAGGGTGATCGCTGGATCGACGCGCGCCGCCCGGCGAGCCGGGATCCAGCTGGCCAGCAGCGCGACCGGCATCAGTATGAGCACGGCGGCGGCCAGCGTCAGGGGGTCGATCGGCTGTACCCCGTAGAGCTGGGCGCGCAACAGCCGCGCGCCGGCGAATGCCGCGACCAGCCCGAAGGCGATTCCCGATACGCCGAGTCCCCAGCCCCGGCGCATGATCATGCCTAGCACATCGCTCTGCCGGGCGCCGAGTGCCATGCGAATACCGATTTCGCGCGTGCGCTCCGAAACGCCGTAGGCGATGACGCCGTAGAGTCCGATCGAAGCAAGCACGATCGCCGTAAACGCGAACAGCGCCAGCAGCGTCATGAGAAACCGGGGCTGCGCGATGGATTCGGAGAACCGGCTTTCCATGGTTTCAATCCCGAAAACAGGAATCTGCGGATCCACCGTGGCGATCGCTTCACGCAGCGCGCCGGTGAGAGTCTCCGGAGCGCGGGTTGCCTGCACGACGAACTGCAATGTGGAAATCGGATATTGCGCGTGCGACAGGTAGAGCATCGGCGCCCGTGCGTCGCCGGCACCGAAGTCGCGGGTGTCGCGCACTACGCCCACCACCGTTCCCCCGGCGCGCCCCAGCCCGAGCCCGAACGAGGTCCCGATCACCACCTCGTGCCCTAACGCCTCAATGCCCGGGAACACCAGCTCTGCGGCGGACTCGTTGAGCACGATGGCGCCCGGTGCACCCATCCGGTCGGTGTCCTCGATCGCGCGTCCGCGCACTACGGGAATGCCCATCGCGCTGAAGAAATCGGGCCGCACTATGCGAATCTGTGTCGCCAGGCGATCCTGTTCCTCATCCGGCAGTTCGCGACCATCTATCGAGTGCGCGGTGATGCCGAACGAGTTGCCGGACAACGGCAGCGCCTGCGTGGCGCCGAGCTGCTCCACGCCGGGAGTGGCGCGCATACGCTCGATCACCTGAGTGTAGAACGATTCCACACGCTCCGGCGTGTCGTACCGGGCGTCAGGCGTCGAAAGCGAAAAGGTGAGCCGTGAGTCCGTGGCGAAACCCAGGTCGGTGCGCTGAAGGGCGACGAAGCTTCGTATCAACAGGCCGGCGCCGACGAGCAGCACGAACGCCAGCATCATCTCCGAGACCGCCAATACCCGGCGAGCACGGTGCGCCTCAGCGGTTACCGAGCTGCCTCGCCCACCGCCAACGAGCTGTTGCGACAGTCCGTGGGGTGGAACCAGCCGCAGTGCCGGGAAGATTCCGAACAGCAGCCCGGTGAGCAGGCTGACGACCAGAGTCACCGACAGTACCCGCATATCGATGGATGCGGCCTGCAGGAACGGGTCGTTGGGGCGCAACTGCGCGAGCAGTGGCGTTCCCCACGCCGCCAGCAGCACGCCGATGGTCCCCCCGGCCACCGCCAGCACCAGACTCTCGGCGAGAACCATTCTCGTCAGGCGCCCGCGCGACGCGCCGACTGCCTGACGAAGCGCCAGGTCGCGGCGACGGCCGAGCGCCCGGGCCACCAGCAGGTTGGCGACATTGGCGCAGGCGATCAACAGCACCAGGGCGACCGCTGCGAGCAGCACGTACAGCGCTGGCCGCACATCGCCGACCAGTGATTCGCGCAGCGTGATGACGGTCCCGCTCGTCTCGCGATTCGTGGTGGGATAGTCCGCCGCCAGCCGCTCGGCGATGCTCGCGATATCCGTACTGGCCCGTTCGACGGTGAGTTCGGGAGCCAGACGCGCCACCACATCCAGATAGTGCGCGCCTCGCTGCGTGGCGAGATTCTCGGCGCTGAACTGTCGTGGAGTCCAGATGGCTGCGCCGCGCGGATACTCGAAACCCGGCGCAGCGACACCGATCACCGTGTACGCCGAGCCGTCGAGTCGGACACGCGTTCCGATCACCCGCGGGTCGGCGCCGAACTGTGTCCGCCACAGCCCATTGCCGAGCACTACAGTCGGCTCGGCGCCCATTTCGGCCTCAGCGGCGCCGATCGCTCTGCCGAGAGCGAGCGGCACTGCCAGCACGTTGAAGAAATCTCCGGTTACCTGGGCGGCCTCAATCTGCTGTGGCTCGCCCGATTCCGTGAGCGTGTAGGAGTTACGGTGAAAGGCCGCCATAGCTGTGAAGGCGTTGCTCTGTGCTCGCCAATCGACAAAGTCCGGTGGCGAAGCGGTGGAGCGCCCCTCGGAGTGGGTCTGATAGACGCGAACGATCCTTTCTGCCGACGGATACGGCAGGTCCCGAAGGAGCGTCGCGTTCACCAGGCTGAAGATCGCGGTGTTGGCCCCGATTCCGAGCGCGAGCGTAAGTACGGCTACTACGGTGAAGCCCGGTGCGCGGCTCAGAGTGCGCACTGCGTACCGAAGGTCGTGGAGTAGCGCTGACATTGCCTGTCCGGATCGAGAAGAAGGAGGCGGGGCGTCTTCAGCGAATGGACGCATAGGGAAGGAGCGTGCCGCAGTTTAGCGTCGCTAAGTCCTTGATTCGCAACTACTTAAATTTACCTTCAAAGCATCGCGCTGTCCGGAGGTGGGACGCTGGTGTTCGATGTTGAGGTGCCCGGCGGCGCGTCGCCTGCATTATCTCCGAATGTTAAGTTGCGCTTGGAGCGGTCGTAAAGCATTCATCGGAAAGCATTCAGTAGTCTGAGCGCACCGAAGGCAGTGCGCCGCCGACGGGCGAAAACGATTCGGGAAGGAGGAGCTAAATGGCAACCACAACCGCGCCGCTCACCGATCAGGCGCACGATGTCTTCCCGATCAACGGCACCGATCACATCGAGTTCTGGGTGGGCAATGCGAAGCAGGCGGCGCATTTCTACCGTACGGCGTTCGGTTTTCGGCTGGCTGCCTATCGGGGACCGGAGACGGGGACGCGCGACCGGGTGAGCTACGTGCTCGAGCAGAACAAGGTGCGATTCGTATTGACCACGGCGCTCACCCCGGATCATCCGGTTCAGCAGCACGTGAGCCGGCATGGTGACGGCGTGCGCGATCTGGCGTTATGGGTCGATGACGCGCGGGAAGCGTTTGCGCGGGCAGTGGAGCGTGGGGCTGAGGTGGTTTTCGAGCCCCAGGTGCTTCGCGACGATGACGGTGAGGTGGTGATCGCCGGCATCAAGACTTACGGCGACACGATTCACTCGCTCGTCGAACGGCAGAACTACGCCGGCGCGTTCATGCCCGGGTTCAGGAAGGAACAACACCGCTACAATCCCGAGCCGATCGGATTGCAGTATGTCGACCACTGTGTCGGCAACGTGGAACTGGGCCGGATGAACACCTGGGTGAAGTTCTACGAAGACGTGATGGGCTTCAAGAATCTCATCTCGTTCGATGACAAGGACATCTCGACCGAGTACAGCTCCTTGATGAGCAAGGTCGTGTCCAACGGCAACGAGCGCATCAAGTTTCCTATCAACGAGCCGGCTGCGGGGAAGAAGAAGTCGCAGATCGATGAGTATCTCGAGTTCTACGGCGGACCCGGTGTGCAGCACGTGGCGATCACCACCGAGGACATCGTGCACACGGTGAGCGCGCTGCGTGACCGGGGGATCGAGTTCCTTCGCGTGCCGACGACGTACTACGAAGAGCTTCAGGGCCGTGTCGGCAAGATCGACGAGCCGATAGACCAGCTGGCCGAACTGGGCATTCTGGCGGATCGTGATCCCGACGGCTATCTGCTGCAGATCTTCACCAAGCCGGTCGAAGACCGCCCGACTCTCTTTTACGAGATAATCCAGCGCAAGGGCGCCCGCAGCTTCGGAAAGGGCAACTTCAAGGCGCTGTTCGAAGCGATCGAGCGGGAGCAGGAAGCGCGCGGGAACCTCTAACCGAGATGCGAGATGCGAGATACGAGAACAGCCGGTCCTCGCAACTCGCGTCTCTCATCTCCTTAGCTCGAGCTCAATCATGCCTATCTATCACACCCTCGGCCAGGTTCCTCGAAAGCGCCACATGGCATTTCGCAAGCCTAACGGCGGCGTCTATGCCGAACAGCTGATGGGGCACGAGGGGTTCACCGGAACGTCGTCACTGCTCTATCACACCCATCCGCCGACGACGATCAAGTCGGTCAAGCGGCTGCGTGATCTGTCGCTCGAGGCTGATGACGATGCGACGCTGAAGCACCGGCACTTTCGGACGTCCAAGGTGAAGCCAGGCGGGAGTCCGACCCTGGATCGGACGGCGCTGCTGTTCAACGCCGACATAGCGATGCACTACGCCGAACCTGACGAACAGGATGCGCACTTCTACCGGAACGCGCAGGCCGACGAGTGCGTATACGTCGCAAAGGGTCGCGGGGTGCTGGAGTCGATCTACGGCGACCTGCCGTACGGCGAAGGTGACTATCTGATCATTCACCGCGGCATTCTACATCGGTACAAGATGGAAATGGCGGCCGGCCCCACGAAGCTGGTGATCTTCGAGAGCCGCGGGCACGTGCGGTGGCCCAAGCGTTACCGCAACGAGTTCGGCCAGCTGCTGGAGGGCGCCCCGTACTCGGAACGCGACATCCGCCGGCCGGTGCAGCTCAACACGCACGACGAAATGGGTGACTTCCCCCTACTCGTCAAGCAGTACGATGCCCTCAACGAATTCATGCTCGATCACCATCCATTCGACGTCGTGGGTTGGGACGGCTACTTCTATCCCTGGGCGTTCAACATACGGGATTTCGAGCCGATAGTCGGACGCTACCACCAGCCGCCCCCGGTCCATCAGACATTTCAGGGCGATGGCTTCGTGATCTGTTCTTTCTGTCCGCGGCCGTACGACTTCGGGGAAGATGCGATTCCCGCCCCATACAATCACAGCAACGTCGATTCCGACGAAGTGATCTACTATGCATCGGACGAATTCATGAGTCGCAAGGGCATAGAGTTCGGCAGCGTGACTCACCATCCGGACGGCATCCCGCACGGCCCGCATCCCGGCCGATACGAGGCGAGCATCGGTCAGAAGTTCACCAACGAACTGGCGGTGATGATGGACTCGTTCCGCCCCCTTCAGATCGCCAAGGCCGCGAGCAAGATCGAAGAGCCCGGATATCAGGAGTCATGGATCGAGGCGCAGCATGGGTTGATTGCTCCCGAGCAGGGGCTGTTGACGGACTAGCGAAAAAGCGGGAAATGGGAAACGGGAAATGGGAAACGTGATCGGCGACCGCGATGAGGTCGCCGATTTCGTTTGGGCGCGAAGCAAAGGTTGTGCGCCGCCATCCCGCGAGACAGTATGTCCATCCCTTCCCATTTCCCATCTTCCCTTTCCCATTTCTTCCTCCGTTTCCCGTTTCCCGTTTCCCATTTCTCTTCGCTCTATGCCCTGCCTAGCACGAATTGCTCTGATCATTGCGCTATTCCTCGGCGCCGCACCGATCCACGCACAGTCCATTGCCGAATTCACGCGCGGCATGGAGAAGCGTGACGGATTCTTTCCCATTCACTGGGATGCCGAGCGCGGGCGCGTTCTGCTCGAGATACCCGTACCGGGTGAGGAATTTCTCTATCTGCGTTCTCTTGCTACCGGCTTCGGGATCGCCGGGCCGGACATCGACAGGGGGAGAGTGGGTGACGAAGGACTGGCGCACTGGGAACGGAGTGGCAAGTCACTTCATCTCGTTCTCGAGAACCCGCGCTTTCGCGCGGTGACTGGAAGTGAGGAGCTCAAGCGGTCGGTCCGTGAATCGTTTCCAACGTCGACCCTCGCCGCGCTCGAGATCGTTGCCGAGGATGGGGGGCGCGTGCTCGTCGATGCCACGCCGTTGGCGTTGAGCGATGTGGGCGACATTCGTGGTGAGCTGCGAGAGCAAGGGCAGGGCAATTATTCGCTGGACCGGAACCGCAGCCGCGTCTACCTGGAGCACAGCAAGGCGTTCCCGCGCAACACAGAGATCGAAGCCTCGCTCACTTTCACGTCGGACAATCCCGGCGGAGATATGCGATCGCACGCGCCCGACGCATATGCGGTCACCATCCGCGAGCATCATTCATTCGTGAAGCTGCCCGAGCCCGGATTCACGCCGCGCGTGTTCGATCCACGGGTGGGTGTGGGCCCGGTGAGCTTCTTTGATTTTTCCAAACCGTTCGATGCGGACTTCGTGACGCGTTATGCCCGGCGCCACCGCCTGATAAAGCGCACGCCCGGCGCCGCGCCGTCGGAGCCCGTCGAACCGATCATCTTCTATCTGGACCCGGCCGTACCCGAGCCGTATCGCACCGCCTTCCGGCAGGGCGCCATGTGGTGGAACAAGGCATACGAGGCCGCCGGCTTCATCAACGGCTTTCGAGTCGAGGACATGCCCGCCGACATGGATCCGCTCGATGCGCGTTATGATGTGATCCAGTGGGTGCACCGGACCGCTCCTTCCTCCTCATGGGGATCGAGCTTCGTCGATCCGCGCACGGGAGAGATCATCAAGGCCGCTGTGCGCATGGATTCGCACCGCTCGGCCGCCGATTACAACATTTACGCGGGGCTCATTCCGGCCGGCGCGGTCGAGGGGGCTCCGGCAGCGTCGGACATCGATGAGTCGTGGCTCGCCACGCTCGACACGACGATCGACGCGACCGCCTTCGCCATGTGGCGCCGCCGGCAGCACTCCGCGCACGAAGTGGGTCACACGCTTGGCCTCGCTCATAACTTCATTGGCCACGCCGACGGCCGCAGCACGGTGATGGACTATCCGCCGCCGGTTATCCGCCTGACGAATGGAGAGATCGATCTGAGCGATGCCTATCGCGAAGGGCTGGGAATCTACGACACGCTGGCCATTCGCTGGGCCTACGAGGAATTCCCGACGCCGGCCGCCGAGGAAGCCGGCCTGGCCGCGATCGTTCAGGAGATGGCCCGTCGCGGAGTGCGGTTCATGTCGAACCCGGACGAGGGCGCGGGTGGAAGCTTTCCCGACGCGACCACCTGGGTAGGGGGAAGCGATGCGATCGAGGAGCTGGAGCGCACGATGGCGGTCCGCCGGGTCCTGCTCGACAAGTTCGATGAGCGGGCGATCGACGCAGGCTCGCCAATGTCGGGGCTGAATGCGCGTCTTTCACCCGTCTACCTCCATCATCGGTACTCTCTCGGCGCGGCGGTCAAGGCGGTCGGCGGCATGAAGTGGCGGTACGCGGTGCGTGGCGACACGCAGCCACCCACCGAACTGATCGACGCGGCGACGCAGCGGCGCGCCCTCACCGTTCTACTCGACGCGATTCAGCCGAAGGAGCTGGCGGTGCCCGAGCGCGTGCTCGCGCTTCTCGCGCCACCCGCCTATGGCTACCGTCAGGAGGAGCGGCGGGCGTTCGAGTCGCGGGCCGCACCCGCGTTCGATCAGATCGAGATAGCGCGAGTGCTGGCGACGATGGTCGTCCGCCCCCTGTTCATGCCGCAGCGTGCCGCGCGAGTGGTGGCATTCCACGATCGCGATCCCCGACTACCGTCGCTGACCGAAGTGATCAGCACCGCCATCGACCGCACCTGGGGCGCGACGCACCCGGCGCGCGAGGCAGCGTTAGGACGCGTCGCCGAACGAGTAGTCGTCGATGAGCTGATCCGCCTGGCAGCGGAGCCTGACGCCTCGGTCGAAGCGCGTGCGGGCGCCGAGTGGGGTCTGCGACGCATCGCGGCGCTGGCACCCGTGCGCGATGGAATCACCGGTATGGAAGCGGCGCACCGACAGCTCGTGCGCGCCGACATCGAACGTTTTCTCGAGCGCCGTTCCGGCGACGTGCCGTTGACTGCCCCGACCCGGGCGCCGGCGGGAACGCCCATCGGAGGAGGGACTGGTCGGGAAGGGCAAGTACCGTGAACTGAGAGGGTCGGGGGTCGCGGGGCGAGGGGCGGGAGCCAGGATACCTGATCCTGGCCCCAGCCGCTCGCGTGGTATCCTGCTACTTCGACCGCTTTCCGCTCGCAGGCGAGACGTCGATCAGCAGCGCGACGACGAGCCCGATGATGGGCCACAGCGTCCACTCTCCGCCGAACCAGTGCTGAACGGCCGTATACCAGAGCAGTGTGGTCGGGAGGAAGATGAATCCGAGAATCACCCAGAGCAGGTTGTCGAAGATTCCAACGAACCAGCTGCTGAACAGCCAGAGCAAGACGATCACCAACCTCGGCGTCATCAGAGCGAAAATCGCGAAGAGACAGGGCATTGGGCGCGGGATGCGGGATGAGGGACGGTGCGATGCGTGACGCGGGATACGTCACGCGCGACCTCGGGGATCTGCAACACTAGCGAGCGCTGTGCCGCGAAAGTGTCAAAACCGGCCGGTCGATCGCCGGGGCGAAGCGTCGGGCATCGCGCCCTGGCGCCCGATTCCTGCAACGATGGACCACGACCCCTGAGGAGAATCACATTGCCGAATTACGACACTGCCTCCGAACGTCCGGAGCGAGAAGAGCCCGACAACCCGGAGCCTGAACGCGATCCTGTCCGTCCGCCGGAGCGAGAGCCATGGCACGATCCAGGACCCCCGGTTCGCAAGGTCAACTTGCCGCCGGATAGTCCATCGCCCGGTATCCCGGTAGAGGATCCAGGCCGGCCGTAGCGTTGCGCTAGGACTTGGCGGAGGACGCGTGGCGCTCCAGTGCGTCCGCTCGGGTGATCAAACCGGCCGCCTCGTCCAGGCGACCGAGGCGCTCATGGGCCGCGGCCTGTACACGGAGCAGTTCTACCCACGCTCGGAGTTGGCGCTCCTCGCTGATCAGCATTGCCGCCGACGCGGGTTCGAGCACACGCACCACCGGCCACAACGATCCGAACAAGGCCGCTTGCGCCTGGTCGGCTTCCTGCACGACGAGCTCGGCATCCGAGCCGCCGCCCTGGCCGAGCATGGCCCGAAGCCGCGCGACTGCGACTCCGGCCAGCTCTATCAGTCTGAGGATGAAATCGCGCTGGTGCAGCATGCGTCAGTCTTCCGGGAAAAATGCCGGCTGGTGTGGCGCGAGCGCCGACCCTGTTCGATGGCTAGAGCAGCCGACGTACCTCGACGAGCACCGGAATTCCGCGAATGATGCATAACGCCACCGATGCATGAACGCTGGCGAGCGCGACGACGAGCAACGTTTCCCGAATGGACGGAGCAAGGCCCGTGGTAAAGGCCAGGATCATGAGGGAAAAGGCCAATGCCTTTGCCAATCCGTAAGCGAACCGGCTTGTGCGGGAGCTGACCAGCAGCCGCCCCAGCCTGGAGCGCATCATGCTGGAGGCTCCGAAGCCGGTGAATCCCGGCTCGAAGGCGACTGCCCGCGCGCCGTCGACCAGCAGTCCGCGCACCACGACGACGATCGGCACCCAAATGGGAATCCAGCCCAGGGTCGCGAAGGCGATCCAGTACGTCATCTCCACTATGCGATCGGTCAGGATGTCGATCGCTGCCCCGATCCGCGACACCTCGGAGAATCGCCGCGCGACCCATCCATCGAGGCCCTCCATCCAGATGGCGATGAGGGTGAGAGGAACGCGCCCACGTACAGCTCACGGCTGATGTAGAGGATCGCCACGACGATGAATCCGAGCGATGCGCGGGTGATCGCGACCGCATTGGCGTGGGTCGCCAGCCTGACCGGTTCGCGTTGAGCGGCCGGATCCTGCGGTTCGGGCTCCGCCATGAGGTCCTTGGGAAGTCCTTGGTCTACGGCATACGGTTGTCGTACCCCCGGTTTCAACCAATGATCGCGTCGCCGCGGGGCATCGGCAACTCTGCTCGTAATGCCGGCGGCGCGAGCGGTTCGCCCTCGAGGATGGAAATCCGGTCCGGCCCATGGGAATCCGGCTCTGGCTCGGTGCCGGAGCAGGGCGTAAGTTCTGCTCCATCCTTCGTGGGTACCATGTCCCGATTCGTTTCTGACCCGCCTGCACCAGGCACCTGCAATGCATCCTCTATTTCTGTCGTTCGTCAGGCGCGGGCGCCTCGGCGCATGCGCCACCGTGGCCGCCATGGCGGCTGTCGCCTGTTCAACGGCCGACCAGAGCGCAAGTGACTCGGTCACCGCGGACACGGCGCGGGACAACATGAGTACAAACTCATTGACCGCCGCGGAGAGTGCGGAGGGCTGGCGAATGCTCTTCGATGGCCGAACGACCGAGGGCTGGCGCGGCTACAAGCAGCAGACAGCTCCCGACGGGTGGCAGGCGATCGATGGCGAGCTGACTCGCGTAGCCGCCGGTGGTGACATCATAACGACCGAGCAGTTCGGCGACTTCGAGCTGGCGCTGGAGTGGAAGGTGGGACCGGCCGGCAACAGCGGGGTGTTCTACCGCGTGACCGAGGAAGGTCACCAGTCGTACCACACCGGAATCGAGATGCAGGTGCTCGACGACTCCGGGCACATCGACGGCCAGTCCCCTCTAACGAGTGCCGGCGCGTTGTACGGTCTCTATCCCGCAGAGCGAGGGGTGGTGAATCCGGCCGGCGAGTGGAACAGCGCGCGAGTGATCGTTCGCGGCAACCACGTGGAGCACTGGCTCAACGGGAAGAAGCTGGTCGACGCGGAATTGTGGAGCGCAGACTGGAACACGCGGCTGGCGGCGAGCAAGTTCACCGAATGGCCTGGTTACGCGCGCGCGACTCGCGGTCACATCGGCCTGCAGGATCACGGTGACCGGGTGTCGTTTCGCAACATCAAGGTGAGGGAACTCCAGTGAGCGCTCGCGTCAGGCTTTCCATCATGATGTTCCTCCAGTATTTCATCTGGGGCGCGTGGTTCGTAACGCTCGGAACCTATCTCGGCACCACGCGCGCGTTCGATGGGACTCAGATCGGACTTGCATACGGCAGCCTGGCAATAGCGGCGATGATTTCGCCGTTCTTCGTGGGCATGGTCGCCGACCGGTTCTTCGCCAGTGAGAAGCTGCTGGCGGTGCTGCACCTGGTGGGGGCCGGGATACTGTTCTACGCCTCGACACTCGAGTCGTTCGGCACCTTCTATCCCGTGTTGATCGGATATGCGCTGTGCTACATGCCGACACTGGCACTCAGCAATTCCATCTCGTTCGACAACGTCGAGGATCCGGCCAAGGATTTTCCGCGCATTCGTGTGCTCGGGACAATCGGCTGGATCGTCGCCGGCCTCCTGGTCGGGCAGCTGGGGCTCGAGGCGACGGCGATCCCGATGCGCATCGCCGCCGCGGCCTCGGTGGTTCTGGCGGCGTACTCGCTCATGCTGCCGCATACTCCGCCTCACTCTGCCGGCCGCCCGCTCAGCGCCCGCGACGTGCTCGGGCTCGATGCACTGTCGTTGCTGCGCGATCCTTCGTTCCTGATCTTCGTGATTGGATCGTTTCTGCTGTGCATTCCGCTGCAGTTCTACTATGCGTTCACCAATCTTTTTCTCAACGAGATCGGCATGTCGGAGCCGGCCAGCAAGATGACGCTGGGGCAGGTATCCGAGATCGGGTTCATGATCTTGATGCCGGTGTTTCTCGTCAGGCTCGGCATCAAGAAGATCATGCTGGTGGGAATGGCCGCATGGGCAGCGCGCTACTTCCTGTTCGCCTACGGCGGCGTCGGGGAAACCGTCTGGATGCTGTACCTGGGCATTCTGCTTCACGGAGTCTGCTATGACTTCTTCTTCGTGACCGGTCAGATATACGTCGATCAGCGTGCCGGGGCGAAGATCCGCGCAGCCGCGCAGGGCTTCATCGCGTTCGTGACGCTCGGCGTGGGCAATTTCATAGGGGCGTGGGCGTCCGGACGAGTCGTTGAGCACTACTCTTTTGTGGACCCATCGGGGGTCGTCGCGCACGATTGGCGGGCGATCTGGGTCGTACCGGCCGTCGGAGCGATGGTGGTGCTGCTCATCTTCTCGGTACTTTTCAGACCAAAGCTCCCGGACCCGCAGCCAGAGCTCATCAGAGCGACGGCGTGAAAACGAAACGAAGGGCGAGACGAAGTGCGAATTGTGAATTGCGAGATGAGCATTGACAATTAGGGATTGCCGAACGTTCCACTCGCATTTCGCATTTCGCATTTCGCCCTTCGCATTTCGCCCTTCGTACCTCGATCACTCACCATCCGACCGACCTTCCATGCCTGTTTCCCGCCGAGATTTCGTCCGTGATGCGGCGCTGTTCGGTGCCGGCATCACGATAGTGCCGCGCCATGTGTTAGGGCGCGGATATCGCGCTCCGAGCGATACGCTCAACATCGGGTGTATCGGGGTGGGAGGAATGGGACGGAACGACGTCAACGGGGTGAGCGGCGAGAATCTCGTTGCGCTGTGCGATGTAGACTGGAAGCAGGCCGATGGCACGTTTACCGCTTATCCAGGCGCTAAACGCTACAAGGATTATCGGGAGATGCTCGAGCGCGAGCGCGGGATCGACGCGGTCACGGTTTCCACACCGGATCACACGCACGGCGTGATCGCGATGGCGGCGCTGCAGGCAGGCAAGCACGTCTACTGCCAGAAGCCGCTGGCGCGCACGTTGTGGGAAGTGCGGGCGCTCGAGCGCGCCGCGTCGCAACGGCCGCGTCAGGCAACGCAAATGGGGAATCAGGGACACGCTGGCGAAGGGACCAGGCAGATTCGCGAGTGGATGGAGTCGGGTGCGATCGGCTCGGTGCGCGAGGTACACTACTGGACGAACCGTCCCATATGGCCTCAGGCGCTGGACCGCCCCACCGAGGCGCACAACGTGCCCAATACGCTCGACTGGGCGCTCTGGCTTGGCCCGGCGCCGGATCGTCCGTACCACCCGGCGTACGTCCCATTTCGCTGGCGGGGATGGTGGGACTACGGAACCGGCGCGTTAGGGGACATCGCGTGCCATGCGATGGACGCTGCGTTCTGGACGCTCGATCTCAAATTCCCGACGCGGATCGAAGCGGAGTCGAGTCCGCTGTTCGCCGAAACGGCGCCGCGGACCTCGCGGATCACCTACGATTTTCCGGCGCGCGGATCGCGCGGGCCTATCACCGTCATCTGGCGCGATGGCGGACTATCGCCATCGCGTCCGAGTGAGGCGGATCCGGCTACGTCCTGGCCGCCGCACGAGGATGGTGGCCAGCTGTGGATCGGGGACCGAGGCAAGCTGGTCGCCGGCATGTACGGTCAGAATCCACGGCTGGTCGACGCAACGCGCGACAAGGAGCTCAAGGCGAGCCCGCCACCGGTGAAATACCCGCGGGTCGAGAACGTCTATGCCGAGTGGATCGCGGCGTGCAAGGGGGGAACACAGCCGGGCTCCAGCTTCGCCGGCCATGCCGGTCCGCTCACCGAAATGGTTTTGCTAGGCAACCTCGCCGTCCGTGCCGCCCGGCCTATCGAGGTCGATCCGGAAACCGGCGCGGTGAAGACGGCAGGGATTCCGGAGACCTGGGTGAAGCCGGTGATGAAGGAAGGGTGGGGGATGGGAGAATAGGGAATAGGGAATAGGGAATAGGGAATAGGGAATAGGGAATAGGGAATAGGGAATAGGGAAATGGGAAATCGGAAATCGGAGATTTGAAGTTCCAGCGCAATACATCGCCTAGCGGCAATCTCTTACAACCATGCGGGTCGGCCTGAAAGGCCGCCCGCGTACCTTCCCTATTCCCTATTCCCTATTCCCTATTCCCTATTTCCTGTTTCCCGCCCATTTCCCCTGCGCCACGGCAGGGACGAACTTCTCCAGCTTCTTCGGCGGATAGTCCAGCGTCTTGCCCTCCTCTGCGCTCATGTAGGCGGTCATCAGCATCCTGACGACTTCCACGCCGTCGTCGAAGGTGAGGCGGGGTTCTTCCTTGCCGAGGAAGACGCGGACGAAGTGGCGGTCCTCGGCTTCGTAGCCGTAGGCGACCGGCTCGCTCGGTACGACCGGCATCACGCCCATCTCGGCGTTCTGCTTTTCGACCAGATCCTCGCCCGCCTTGCCGGTGACTTCGCGGCTGAAGAACACCTCCAGACCGCTGTCGAGTGAATTCCAGCGCATGGAGTACTCCGGACCTAACACTTCTGCGGACAGCCGCAGACCCGCGCCTACGAAGCTCCACGAGGTCGTCGCCTCTCCGATCGCAACGCTTCCGTCGGGACCTTCGAACTCGATGGTGAGAGCCGCAAAGTCCTCCGACGGCCTCTTCGTGTAGTCCACCTCCTTGCCCATCGTGTTTCGCAGCTGCTTGGCGTAGGCGGGACGCGACCACTTGAGGCTCGCAATGTGTCCGGTGATGCGGACCGGCCGGAGGGTGGAAAGCGGCTCGCCTGGCGCGGTGAGCAGATGCCTCACGACCAGGGCCGAATGGCACATCATGTCGTTTAACACACCGCCACCCTGAAGATCCCCACGCCAGAACCAGGGTGCGTGCGGTCCACTGTGCTCTTCAGCAGCGCGGGCGAGGTAGGGGCGGCCGGCCAGCCGCGCGCCGCGCGCCCATATCAACCGCTTCCCCTGCTCCACGTGCGGCGCGAATAGCTGGTTCTCGAGGTAGCCATGCTTGAGCTCGACTTTCTTGACCATCTTCGTTACCGCCAGCGCCTCGGCAACATTCCGCCCGAGCGGCTTCTCACATGCCACTCCGCGCAAAGCACCGGTGCCGCGAGCTACCGCGTCTACCATCTCCTCGATGTTGTCGATCCGGGCGTGATTCGGACCGCAGATCCAGATGGCGTCGATGCCCGGGTCGGCCACCATCGCCGCTATCGACTTGAACGGCTTGGCGGGACCCACGTCGAGCTTTCGGGCCATCGCCGCTGCGCTCTCCGCATTTTTCGCAGTCGGTGAATAAATACCGCGCACTTCCACGTCGCGTACGCCTACCAGTGCCTGGAGATGAAAGCGCGTGTTGAATCCGCTACCAATGAAGCCGATGCCGAGCATTTGAGTGGGGTCAGGGGTTAGGGTCAGGGATCGAGGGTGACCCGAGGAGCATCAATGTCGAAAGATTCAACAGATGAGTCGGATTTGGCGGATGAGGCTGATTGTCTCGTTTTCGATTCTGGACGCGAGGCGCCGGCCACACATTACTGGAAATACTTCACAAGAACAAAGCGCTACAGGGCTCACTGATTCGTGCGCGCCATTCCGGTGAAAGCCGGAATAAAGGGTGCAAAGGTCTAAACGAGCGGCTCTCAGTCACTCGACGATGAGCCGAGCCTTACCAATGATCGATCCGCCTCATCCGCCAAATCCGCCTCATCTGTAAAAACCGTCGACATTGATGCTCACTTGGCTGGCGGTCAGTCGATCCACCAGTCTCAGTGCTGATTCTCAGTCGTATGCCACGCCGAGCTTGCGCAATGCTTCCGGTGAACACCCGGTCCATTCCGGAACGAACGTGTTGCCTCGGAAGTCGAGATCCCGAAAGCCGATCGCGCTGGAAAAAAAGCCTGACGCGGTGAGGTCGCGAAAGCGGTTGAAGAACGCGACACCGTGCGACATCTCCGGGCGCGCATGATTGGGCC
>JBPCLX010000321.1:0-4312 GCA_051002815.1 Gemmatimonadaceae bacterium | reverse complement strand
GTGAACAACACCTCGTCCACCGCGCTTCCATCCTCCGGCCAGCTCGACACCCCGGCGCTCATCGTGATCTGCGCCGGAATCGTGCGCCGGGCGACCACGATCCGCAGAGCCGCGATTCGCTCACGGATCGTTTCCAGCTTCTCCATCGCCTCGTGCACAGGGGTCTCGGGAAACATCACGATGAACTCCTCGCCGCCGTACCGCGCCACGATGTCACTTCGGCGCACGCTGAGCTTGAGCACGTTGGCCAGCGTGCGCAACGCGTCATCCCCCGCGGCGTGTCCGTACGTGTCGTTGAACTGCTTGAACTTGTCCAGATCGATGAGCGCAACGGTGAGTGGCCGCCCGTAGCGGCGGGCGCGGCTCGCCTCCTCCTCGATCCGCTCGTCGAAGTACCCTCGGTTGAGCAGCCCGGTGAGGCGATCGACCGTCGAAAGCTGCCGGAGCCGCTGCGTCCGGTCGACGATCAACGCCGCCAGGACCGTGGCGATCAGCATCACGATTATCCGGGAGATCTGCGTCGACCACTCGAACGTCCCATAGTTCGCCGAGACGAACGAGGGCGACGTGAGCGGCCAGTTCATCACGGCGTACACATTGATGCCAATGAACTGCACGCTCGCCAGAGCTCCCGCCCAGATGCACAGCCGGCGGTCATACCTCAGGCAGGTGGCTCCGATTGCCAGGAAATAGCACTCGAACACCACTCGGCTGTTGGTTGCGGTGAGTGGCGTGTCGGCGAGGAGAAACACGACGAGAACCGCGCTGACCACCGAAACGTCCACTGCTGTCGTCGCGAATCCCGCCCAGCGCCGCAGTTCGCCGCGATCGATCAGTACGAGCATTACCACCGCGATCGCCAGCGCCACCGAACCTACCGACAGCCCGATGAAATTCTCCGTCGTTCTGACTACGAGCGTCTGGTAGAGCGGAATGATCAGCAGCACGGCGGTAAGAACGACCCGCACGCGAGCTACCAATCGCTCGCCGGCCGTACCGGCATCTTCCATGGTGACCGCGGTCGCCGACCAGCGCGGCTGGCTTAGCGTCAGGCGAAACGGTTGTTCAGCGGTCGAATGTGCGGCTGTCACAGAGATTGGGTGAGGGCCGCATAAGATATGCTAACTCACCGTTCCGTGCCAGAGGCATATAGGCCGCAGTGCAACACCATGAACGCCTATCCGGCGGGCCTCATAACGGCGTTCAGCTGCCGGCGAGAGCCAAAACCGTGTTTACCAACACGTTAGCTCCGCGCACGACATCGTCGGGATTCGACAGCTCCCTGGGCGAATGGCTGATTCCGCGCACGCTCGGAATGAAAAGCATGCCGATCGGTGCAAATCGGGCGATGCTCTGCGCGTCGTGCCCCGCCCCACTCGGCATTTCCATCGTGGTTATGCGCAATTCCGCCGCCGCATCGGCTATCGCGCGACGTGCACTCGCATCGGTCAGCGCTGGCAAACTCTCGAACGTAGGCACGAAATCGAACTTCGTACCCGTAGTCGCGGCGATCGCCCGCGCCTCACTGCTGATCCGGTCGAACAGCATGGCGATCCTGGCCGCGTCCAGATCACGCAGTTCGAGGCTCAACCGAACCTCACCGGCGATGACGTTCGGCGCGCCCGGCATCGCCTCGATCCGTCCCACCGTGCCGACATGCCGCCCGGGTACGGATGTGACGATCCGGTGCACCGCTTCAATGAACCGGGCCGAAGCCAGAAGCGCGTCCTGCCGCTGATCCATCGGCGTCGTTCCCGCGTGGTTCGAGAAGCCGGTGACGGTCACATCCCACCATTTGATGCCGACAATGCCCGTAACGATGCCGATCTGCCGCTCTTCCCGCTCCAGCGTACCCCCCTGCTCGATATGCAGCTCGAGGTACGAAGCCACATCCCCGCGCGCACGGCGCGCCGAATCCAGACGCTCGGGACGACCGCCGATGAATGCAGTGCCCTCGGCGAGAGTCTTTCCGCTGCTGCTGACCCTCGTCAGGTGTTCCGGGAGGAGTTCGCCGCTCAACGCCCGGCTTCCGACCAGCCCACCCTCTTCGTTCTGGAATATTATGACTTCAAGTGGATGCCGTGTGGTGATTCCTCGCTCGCTGATCGTACGCACACCCTCGATCGCCGCGAGCGAACCCACCGTTCCGTCGAACTTTCCCGCTTCCGGCACCGAATCGATGTGCGACCCGAACAGCACGGGCGGCAGTGCGCGGCCAGAACCCTCTCTGCGTCCAACTATGTTTCCAGCCGCATCGACGCTCACCTCCAAGCCTGCTGCTCGCATCAATCCGCTGACGTAGGCGCGCGCCTCGACATCGAAGTCGCTGTAGGCGACGCGGCTCACTCCGCCCCGCTCGGTACGGCCGTATTGGGAAAGCGCGCGCAACTGGCCGAGCAGCCGGTCGCCCGAGACGAGCACCGGATCGGCGGCTGGGCGGGTAAAACGCGGCAGGCCTAACGCCGATGCCAGACCGGCGGACGCGAGGCGGGCGAAGTCACGACGAAGCATGCGCGGCGGGTAGAGGGGCCTGAGACTCGGCTCGCATCATTCCCGCTGGTCGGGGGCGGTAGTGGGACGCACCTTGATCGAAGACGACGCCGGCTTCGTCGCGCGAATGAACGCGGCCATGATGCGCCCGTCGATCGCCTCCAGCGGTACATCAGCGGCGATTCCGCCATCCTCGAGAAAGCCGCGCGCGTCCTCACTCCGGTAGATTCGGGTCGGCTCGATGTCCACCTGCTCGAAGCCGGCCTCGCCTAACAGCTGAGCGAACTCGCGCTCCTCGAGCGCACCGGCAACGCACCCGACCCACAACTCCAGGCTTTTTCGGATGGCGGGTGGCACATCGCCTCGCACGACCACGTCGCTGACCGCAAACCGGCCACCAGGCTTGAGTACGCGAAACGCCTCCGCCAGTACCTGCCGCTTGTCGCCGGAGAGATTGATCACGCAGTTGGAGATGAGGACATCCACTGAAGCGTCAGGCAGCGGGATCGCCTCGATCTGCCCCTTGAGAAACTCCACGTTCCCGACCCCGGCCTCGGCCGCGTTCCTTCGCGCAAGCTCGAGCATGTCGTCCGTCATGTCCAGCCCGTACGCCTTTCCGGTTGCGCCGACGCGTCTAGCCGAAAGGAGCACGTCTATGCCACCTCCTGATCCGAGGTCCAGCACCACTTCACCTTCCGAGAGATCGGCGAGTGCGGTCGGATTGCCGCACCCTAGCGAAGCGAGGACGGCTGCCGATGGAAGGTCCGAGGTCTCGCCGCTGACGTAGAGATTCGAGGTAATCGGATCGCAGGACGGCGCCGCCGCTCCCGAGCAGCAACCGGTGGACCCGCAACAGTCAGCAGGAATTCCTTCGCCGGCCAGAACCCGCCGCGCTGCCTCGCTGTACTTCTCCCGCACGACCTCAGTGATCTTCACCCCAGCATCCATCTCATCTTTCGAGGCTTTCGACATTGGAACCCCTGTCAGGAATCATTCATGGATTGAACGATAAGCGGAATCGCGAGCCGCAGAGAACTGTCACCCGCAGCAACTGCCGAACACCCGCAGCGTCCGGCCGCGGCCGAGTCGTTCGGTGGCGAGCGCGCGAACGAGGTCGTGTGCTTCGCCGAGCGCTCCGGAAGCAAGTGCGTAATACGACCACCGTCCTTCCTTGCGATCGGTGACCAGCCCCGCCTCCTTCAACACTTTCAGATGAAAGGACAGCCGCGACTGTGCGGCGTCGATCTCATCCTGCAGCTCGCACACACATCGCTCTCCCCCACGAAGCAGGTGCAAAACGGCTAGCCGAGTTGGATCGGAAAGCGCATGGAACAGTTCGGCTGCCCGGTCGATATCCGGATCGGTCGATGAGGAGCTAGCCATACAAGGAATATATCAAAAAAACTTGATGCGTAAAGCACGCTCCAAGGATCGCGAAATCGAAGGCTTGGCCAGACGTGTCCGGATCAGGCTTGGCGGGGCCGCCTAGGCCCCCGCGTTTTACCCATCTACGGGATTGACCTGGGGCGACGCAGACGGAACGGTGGGGGGCTCCGTTGGTTCGTGGTGGGGTTCTACAGGCCACATGGCGCTCAGCAGTTCTGAGGCGCCCTGCAGTTCGTGGAGCGCCGTATCTACCCGACGCAATGCGGTTTCGGAATCGTACAGCAGCTCGCTGGCGGGGCGGTTCACGTATTCGTGCTCCTATTCAGTCGCGGCTAATCCAGATCGCCGCTGGCAAGCAGGCGCCGAGCAACCTGCGTAGCGGTAGCGTCGGCATCGTAGGTACCGTCGAGGATCCGGTGGCGAATCCTGACAAGCC
>JBPCLX010000320.1:0-8110 GCA_051002815.1 Gemmatimonadaceae bacterium | reverse complement strand
TACAGCTGCTGGCAATGGGGCAGAAGACCGGCGTCCTCAGCATCGGCGACCGATCGAACTTCGGCTACATCTATTTCGATCGCGGCCGCATCTCGTACGCGCGCATCGTCAATCGGCGCGACCGCCTGGGCGACATCCTCGAGAAGAGCGGAATCATCACCACTAATCAGCTCAACGAAGCGGTGGTGGCGCAGTCGCACACGCGGAACAAGCTGCTTGGCGAGATTCTGCTCGAGCGCGGCCTTCTGACCCAGGAAGAGTTGCACCACTACGTCAGGTTGCAGATCGAAGAGGCGGTGTACTTCCTGTTCACCTGGACCCAGGGCACTTTCAGCTTCGATGTCGACGTCACGCCTGACGATCAGCCTGTACTGGTGTCGATCACGCCGGAGTCGCTGCTCCTCGAAGGGGCGCGGCGCGTCGATGAGTGGAGCCTGATCGAAAAGAAAGTGCCGGGGTTCGACAGCGTCTTCGAGTTCGATCGCGCGCGCCTGACGACCAGTGGAGCTACGCTCACGCCGGACGAAGAACGGCTGATGAGGCTCATCGACGGACGACGCGATGTGGCTGCGCTGGTAGAGGCGACGGGGATGGGCGAGTTCGAGGTGGGCAAGGCGCTCTACGGCCTCGTCACCGCCGGATTCGCGCACCGTGTGGGGCGTAGTCGTCCCCCGGAGCACGTAGTGCGCGAGCTCCGCGTCGAGGAGCACCGGAACCTCGGAGTGGCGTTCTACAAGGCTCGCATGTTCACCGAGGCCGCGCGCGAGTTCGTGCGCGTCCAGGAACTGCTCCCCCAGGATGCGCAGTCGTCTTTCTTCCTCGGCCTCATCGATCTGAGGGCGGAGCAGTGGGAGGCGGCTGCCGAGCGCCTTGGCAGCGCCGCCGCGCTGCCGGATGCCCGGTATGCTGTGCTCCACAATCTCGCTTACGCGCTGGAACGGCTTGGCCGCCTCGATGAGGCGGCGGCGGCGCTGGACAGGGCATTGGAATGCGGCGGCGCCGACGACCCGCAGGTGCGCACCTCGCTAGGCGTGCTCGCCCTGAAACGCGGAGACGTTGGCGCGGCGGAGATTGCCTTTGCCGCGGCGCGGCCCCAGTGGGGAACGCACACCCCCTCGGCCGCCTGGTTTCATTACGCCACGCTTTCGGCCGCCCTGGCCGGCGAGCTGGAACGCGCGCTTTCGATAGTCAACGACGGACTGGCCGCCTATCCGCGCGCCGCGGCGCTGTACAACACGCTAGCCACCGTTCAGGAGCGCCGCGGTGACGTGCGAGCGGCGACCGAGGCGGCCAACCGCGGACTGCACGAAGACTCGAACCTGGCCCCGCTCCACAAGAATCTCGGCGACAGCCTGTACCGCGCCGGCCGGTACGACCAGGCCATTGCCGCATACGAGCGCGCGCTCGCCTGCAACGAGGCATTGGGAAGCGACGTCTATTTCAAGCTCGGCAACATCCGCTACAAGCGGCGCGAGCGCGCAGAAGCGATCGCATGCTGGCAACGCGCGCTCACGCTCGATCCGGACAACGAGCTGGTCCGCACCAACCTCGATCTCGTTCGCACTGTCGGATCGTCATGACGGGCCCAGGGTCCGCCTTGCTGGCGTTGCCTGACGCCGAGTTCGTCGCGCTCACGCAGAAGATCGCCACCGACCGCGGCTTCCGTTGCGGGAGTTACAAGGAACGGTGCCTGCGGCGGCGGATCGCGGTACGCATGCGAGCGAAGGGCGTGCACACCTATCGGGATTACATGCGCGTGCTCGACGGTGAACCCGGCGAATATGAACGACTGATCGACACTCTCACGATCAACGTCACAAAGCTGTTTCGGAACTGGGATGTGTACGACGCGATTGCGCGAGCCGTGATCCCCGAGGTGTGGGCCAGCCGCGTCGAGCCGCTGCGCGTCTGGAGCGCGGGCTGCGCGTCGGGAGATGAGTCGTATTCCCTGGCCGCGCTCTTTCATCGACATGCGCGTGAACATAACGAGCTCCAGCGGCTTCGAACACTGGAGATCCTCGCCACCGACGTCGACGCGCGGATCCTCGACGTCGCGCGCCGGGGCAACTACGACGAGCCGGCGTTCGCCGATACTCCGCCCGAGCTCCGAGCCGCTTACTTCTCGGCGGGGGTCCCGTCGGAGGTGACGCCCGACCTGCGCTCGCTGGTCACCTTCGCCCAGCACGATCTGCTGCGCGAGGAGGCGCCGCGAAGAAATCTTCAGTTGATCGTCTGCCGCAACGTGATCATCTACTTCGACCGCGAGTCGCAGGAGCGTCTGTTCGAGAGGTTCGTCGACGCGCTCGCTCCGGGCGGTTATCTCGTCCTCGGCAAGGTGGAGACGCTGCTCGGGTCGGCCCGAGCAGCGCTAGCCAGCGTCGATGCGCGGTCGCGGATATTCCGCCGTCCGTGACGGAGATTCGAGTACGCGTCGCCGACTATGCCGTCGCCGCGACGCCCGAATCGATCGTTACCATCGGACTCGGCTCCTGCGTGGCGATCACTCTGCACGACGCCGTTGCCGGGATCGGCGGGCTGGCGCATGTGCTCCTGCCTAGCGAGGCAATGTCGCGTGAGCGCGAGAATCGCGCCAAGTTCGCCGGAACGGCGGTCCCCCTGCTCATCGAGCAGATGCAGGCGCGCGGTGCAAGGCTGGCCCGAATGCAGGCGAAGCTGGCCGGCGGTGCGGCGATGTTCGCATCGCTGATAGCAACACCGGGATTGCAAATGGGCGAGCGAAACGTGATGGCTGCCCGCGCCGCATTGCAGGTGGCCGGCATTCCACTCGTCGGGCAGGACGTGGGGGGCGACTTCGGCAGATCCGTCTTCTTCACCGTGGCCGATGGACTCGTGCGAGTACGATCCGTCCGACGTGGAGAGATCGTTGTCTAGCGCGGCGACACCGACCGTCCTGGTGGTGGACGACAGCGCGTTCATGCGCAAGCTCGTGTCCGAGCTGGTGAGCGCGTCGGGCGAGTTCAGCATCGCCGGCACCGCTCGTAACGGACGCGACGCGCTGCGGAAGATCCATGCGCTGGATCCGGACATCGTGACACTCGATGTCGAGATGCCCGAGCTCGACGGACTCGCCACGCTCGGCTACATCATGAGCGAGACTCCGCGGCCGGTGGTCATGTTGAGCGGTCTTGCGACGGGCGAGTCCAATGACCTGACGATTCGGGCACTGGAGCTTGGCGCGGTGGATTTCGTGAGCAAGCCGGCGGGGAAGATCAGTCTGGATTTGAGCCCCGTGCGCGACCGCCTGCTCAACGCCTTGCGCGCGTGCCGTGTGGTGAATCTCCGGGGCATGCCTGTTCTGGCGCGTCCCCCGCGAGCGCCGGTGCCGGCGCACGAATCGGGAGTTCCTGCCCGAGCCAGCCGCGTAGTCGCGATCGCCTGCTCGACAGGCGGTCCGCGGGCGTTGGCTGAGCTGATCCCGCGTCTTCCGGCCGGACTCGAGGCCGCAGTGCTCGTCATTCAGCACATGCCGGCGGGCTTTACCCGGAGCCTGGCCGAACGCCTCAACGGCCAGAGCGCTGTCAGGGTCGCCGAAGCCGAGGATGGGCAGGCTCTTCAGAATGGCCAGGTATACATAGCGCCGGGCGGCCGCCATATGCGCGTTCGACGTTCCGGGGGAGCTCCCCAGATCACGCTCGATGATTCACCGGCCGTGTGGGGGGTGCGCCCGGCTGCCGATCCGCTCTTCCGGTCGGTGGCCGAAGTGTTTGGGGCGGCGGCGGTGGGGGTGGTTCTTACTGGAATGGGTCGGGATGGAGCAGCGGGACTGCGGGTCATGCGCGACGCGGGCGCAATGGGCTTCGCGCAGGACCGTACCACGTCGATCATCTTCGGCATGCCACAGGCAGCGATCGCGTCGGGGGGCGCCGTTCGCGCAGTGCCGCTCGGCGCCATGGCTGACACGATCGTCGCATATCTCGAGCGGTTAGCGGTGGCGAGCAAGTTGTGACCCCGCCCGAGGGCGAAATGTCCATATCGTGCGGGCAAGCGTCCGCCCTCGAGTCGTTATCGCCCCAAGGTCGAATGGCCAGTCAGTCCGGAAAACCGCGTTCGCGTTCGCCCAAACGCAAGAGTAAGGCAGGCGCCCGGTCGCAGCCGGCCGTCCCCGCGTCAGAGGACCAGTCCGCGGTGATGACCAAGGGCGCCGCGCGGCCCGCCGCCGCGTTCGGGCTGCAGGTACCCGAAACGCCGCTCGATGTGGAGCGGGCCGAGGCGATGGCGGTGGCTCTGGCCGACCTCCCGCGTGAGTCCGACGACGCGGATGGCGATGATCTGCTCCCCGCCGAGGAGCGGATCCGCACCATGCGGGATCTGCTCGCAGTGGGCGCTGGCGAGGTGGAGCTGCTCATGTTTCGCGTGGGCGCCGAGCTGTTTGCCTTCGAGTTGGTGGCGGCGGAAGAGGCGGTCGAGCTGGAAGCGGTACACGCAGTGCCGGACATGCCGGAGGCGATGCGTGGTGTGATCGATCTTCGCGGGCGTCTGGTTCCCGTATATTCGCCAGCCGGTGCGCTGCGGATGCCTCACGCGCCGGAGGGCGGGGTGCTGGTGCTCATGCGGTCGGGCGAGCGTCGCGTGGCGTTGGTGGTGGACGATGTCGAGGATGTGATCGTACTCGATCGGACGATGCTTCGGCCGCCTCCGTCGGCCGACGCCGACAATCTGGTGTTAGGCGTGGCGTTCATCGGCGACGCGCTGGTTACGGTGGTCGATGCGCACGTGCTGGTCGCAGCGTGCGCGGTACCGGTTTCCGCGGAGGCGGCATGAGTGCGCCGGCGTATCAGATCGTCACTTTCCGGTTAGGCGAGGACTACTTCGCCGCCGACATATTCGCGGTTGAGCGCGTGCTCCGACACCAGCCGCCGACGGTGGTGCCGAACATGCCGCCGTGGATCGACGGCGTACTGGAATACCAGCAACGCGTCATCCCGGTCGTGAACCTGAGGCGCCGCTTCGGCCTTGCTCCCGTCAAGGTGCGGCCGGAGACTCGCATCCTCGTGCTGGCTTGTGAGGGCGAGTGGATAGGCGTGGTCGTCGATGATGTGCAGGAGGTGGTGGCAATAACGGAGGCACAGCTGTCGGCGCCGCCGGCATTGTTCCGCGGCGTTTCCAGTGAATATCTGCGCGGCATCATCCGGCGCGACGATCATCTGATCGTCTTTCTGGACGTACAGCGGCTGTTCGCGACTGACGAGCGCAAGGCGATGCTGCAGGCCGCCGCGGCCGTACCGGATGCGTGAAGCGGCGCTGGACGCGCTGCGGCGGCGTCAGGCAGCGCTCGCTTCGCGCATGGCCGGGCCGGAGGCCGCCGCCGATCGAGCCGTGCTCCGCCTGGAGATTCTCGCCCTGTTCGAAGAGCTCGAGGCCGCCGGTGCCGGCGTGGCCGAGCTCAAGGACGACGTGAACCGGCTCGCCGAAGCGTGGAAGGAGCTGCCGCCGGCGGCGCCGAATGCCGCGCCCTCCGGACAGCGCAGCGACGACGATCACTCGAGGAGGCACACCGACCGGCTCAACGCATCGACCTTCGTCGAGAAAGGATGGAGCCTCATCGCGGTCGGCGAGCATGCTGAAGCCGAAATGGCGCTTCTGCATGCGCTGAAACTCGCGCCTGACGACCCACAAACCGAAGCTCTACTGGGATGGGCGCAGATGCACCAGGAGAAGCTCGATGAGGCGCTGGCGAGCTTTCAACGCGTGCTGATGCGGGACGCAATGAATGCGATGGCTCGTGTGAACATTGGATACATCTGCCTCAGGCGCCGGATCTTCGGAGAGGCGATCGAGCATCTGTCGCGCGCGATGCTCAGCGAGGACAGGAAGGCCGTGCTCTACGCGCACTTCTATCTCGGGCTGGTGTACCTTGAGCGCGAGATGTACGCCGATGCGTGCACGTTCCTGGAGAAGGCGATCGGCCTGGGGCCGAACCTGATCGAGGCGTACTACCATCTGGGACACGCGCACTGGCTGCACGGTGAGCCCGACCGGGCGCTCGAGACGTGGCGGCACGGCGCGGAGGCCAACAAGTTCAATCAATGGGCAAAGCGGTGTGCGGACATGGCCGGCAGCGTGGAGCGTGGAGAAGCCGTCTCGCGCTCGGCATAACGCTCATCGCCTGGCTCCTGCCCGTGTGCGTGGCGGCCCAGGACGAGGCGCCGCTCCGCTTGAATCAGGGCCGTTTCACCGTCGTCGCCTTTCCGCGGGACGAGACGCTCGCCCGCGCCATGGCGGCGTCGGCGGCGGAACGCGACACCTTTCCCGGGCTGCCAAGGTCCCGTGACCGCGTTCTGATCGCCATCGCCCCCGATGCCGACCGCTTTCGCGACTGGGTGGGACCCTACGCACCCGAGTGGGGCGCGGCGATCGCTTTTCCCGAAGAGCGCCGGATCATCATGCAGGGTAGCGCCGCGCCCTCGTCGGCCGGCGACCCGATCCGGGTCCTGCGGCACGAGCTGGCCCATCTGGCGCTGCACGAGGCGTTAGGTACCCTGCCCCCGCGATGGTTCGACGAGGGGTATGCCGCGTATGCGGCCGGCGAATGGGGACGCGAAGAGGTGCTTGCCACGAGTTATGCCCTTCTCGTGCGCGGCCTGCCTTCGCTCGACTCGCTCGACCGGTGGTTCGTCGGCGGATCGTCTCAGGCCGGATCGGCGTACGCACTCGCCTATCGAGCGGTGAGCGACCTCGCGGCCCTCGACTCCGAGCGGGGGCTCACCCTGTTTTTCCAGTACTGGGAGCAAACCGGGTCCCTCGACCGTGCGGTGCGCCAGGCGTACGGCATCACGCTGAGCGGCTTCGAGGAGCAGTGGCGCCGGCGCACAATGCGCCGCTACGGCGCGCTGGCCCTGTTCGCCGATTTGACGCTCGCGCTGGGGATGATGACGCTGTTCATACTGCCGCTCTTCATAGCCCGCCGCCGGCGCGATCGCCGGCGACTTGCCGCGCTGATTGCCGCGGATGATGCCGCCGAGCGCGCGGCCCGCGAGAGCGCACTAGAGGAGCTGTTGAGAAGCGAGGGCAAGGACCCAGCGGGATGAGCGACGCGCGACGCGCGGCGGGGGAGAATCTCGGCAGTGTTCGCCTGTCCCGGTCGCCCCATACAGGAAATGGAGCGCTGCCCGCATCGCGCGTCGCGCGTCCTTCACATCGTGCCGACATTGACACCGATTTCCGCGCGTCCTACACTTACCCGGATAATGCTGAAAGCTGAGACCGGAGCGCGCTCCCGCGCGCTCATCTGGTGGGGCCTTGCTGCGCTCACGCTCCTCGCCGGATACGCTGATCTCGTACGCGGTGGAGAGACGCTGGCACCAATCCTGTTGGTGATCGGCTACTGCGTGCTCGTGCCCCTGGCCATTCTCAAGTCGTAAAAGAGCGGAGTTAGTCAACACCCGCGGCTCGGTCATTTTTCGTGCGCGCCGGTGCGGGTTGTGCATTGTTGTGGGGCGAATAGCTCAGCTGGTTAGAGCGCCTGCCTTACACGCAGGATGTCGGGGGTTCGAATCCCTCTTCGCCCATGGCTGCAGGCGGACCCTGGCGGCCCGGTTCGGGGTACTGTGAGCACGACTCTAGGAGGAACGACCTGTGACGGCATCATCACTCCCAGCTAGCGTGCTGGGCGCCCTCGTGGTCGCGGCAGCGACGCTGACGCCCCACTCTTCCGCGGCTCAGCGGACTCGCGTGCTCACGCCGCCCGAAGGCACGGCCCGATTCATGGTTCCCACCCTCCGGTCGTCGGAGAAGGGACTTGGAATCGATGGTGCCGACGCCCTTCGTTCGCGCCTTCGCCAGGACTTCGCCACCAAGGATTTGTGGGTGATCTCCAAGGAGAACATCTGCGCCCTGCTGGAGGCGTCCGGGTTTCCCTGCGACAACGCCCCGGAGCGGGTTACGGCCAAGCTTCTCGCGCAGCAGTTACGCGCGGATGAATACCTCGAAGGCTCCATTAGAAAAGGCGGTGACGGCTTCGTGCTCACCGCGCAGCTGGTGCTGACGCGAAACAACAACATGGTGCAGCCGATCGGCACCTTTACCGGCGGCCGGCTGCTCGATGTGGCCACTCAGTTCTCCCGCGAATTCAAGGAAGCCCGCAAGCAGC
>JBPCLX010000319.1:0-3079 GCA_051002815.1 Gemmatimonadaceae bacterium | reverse complement strand
GAGCTGGCCCGCCGGGCCGCGTACAGCACGAGCGCGAACACGAGCATGGTGCCGGCGAGCGCGGCGGCGTAGCCTGTCGTGAGGCGTGACCGGATGCTCGACATGATTATGCGGGACGCGGGACGCGCGACGCGGGACGCGGGAGTGCGGAAGACACGACTAGCCGGGACGCGGGACGCGCGACGCGCGAGGCGGGAGTTTGGAAGACACGACTATCCGGGACGCGGGACGCGGGACGCGGGACGCGGGACGCGCGACGCGGGAGTTTGGAAGACATGATCCTCATGTTATCCGCTGTGCGCCACGGCCGAAAGCGCCGCGCCGCTGGTGATCGCTACTCGCGAATCACGTAGCCAACGCCGCGCACCGTGTGGATCAGCTTCCGGTCGTGCGGCGCATCGATCTTTTTGCGCAGGTGGGTGATGACGACGTCCACAATGTTGGTGCCGGGGTCGAAATGGTAATCCCACGCGTACTCGGTGATCAGCGTGCGACTCATGACGCGGCCGGCATGGCGCATCAGATATTCCAGGACGGCGTACTCCTTGGGCGTCAGCTCGATCTGCTCTCCGGCGCGCGTGACCTCGCGCGTCGCCGTATCCAGTTCCAGATCGGCGACCGAATGAACCGGGGATTGAAGCGCGCGCGGACGGCGACTGAGCGCCTCGACCCTCGCGAGCAATTCCTCCATGGCGAACGGCTTGGTCACGTAATCATCGGCCCCGGAGCGCAGTGCTTCGACTTTGGCGTCCACCGCATCCTGGGCGGTAAGTACGAGGACCGGTCGCTCGAATCCGCGGGCGCGGAGATTCTTGAGCACCTGGAGTCCGCTTCGGCCGGGCAGTCGCATGTCGAGCACGATCAGGTCGTAGGCTTCCGAAGTGGCGCGCGCCTCACCCTCCTCGCCATCGGCCACCAGATCTACGCCCCAACGCTGTTCCTCGAGCCCGCGCTTCACGTACTGCCCAACGGTAGGATCGTCCTCGATCACCAGCAGCTTCACGCCGCACTCTCCAACACCAGGAAGACGCGGAAGATACTTCCTTGCCCCATTTCGCTCTCGACCTCGATTCTGCCACCGTGGTCGTTGATGATGCCGTAGCAGATGGAGAGCCCGAGCCCGGTGCCCTGACCCGGCTCCTTGGTCGTGAAGAACGGGTCGAACAGGCGCTGCAGCTCTTCGCGCGGAATTCCATGGCCCTCGTCCACGATCTCGACCACCAGCTCGCCCGAGGCGGAATTGGCGCGCGTGCTCAGCGTTATGGTACCGGCATTCTCCATTGCGTCCGATGCGTTGAGCAGCAGCGCCATGAACGCCTGGATGAGCGCCTCGACGTTCGCCGAGATCGTCAACGGCGTGGATTCGAAATCGCGGCGCACCGTCGTCCGCCGGAATCGCGAGTGGTGCGCGAGCAGCAGGAGCGTCTTGTCGAGAATGTCGTGCACGTCCAACGTGGTGAGAACCATCGGCCGGGGGCGGCTGAAATCCAGCAGCCGGTCCGCGATGCCGCGGCACCGGTCGACTTCGTGCCACACGAGCGCGAGGTATTCATCAATCGCCTTACGAGTACTCTCGTCGGGCGCCAGAGCTTCGACCCGCCGTGCGATACCGTCGGCGCATACGCCGATCGTCGCCAGAGGATTGTTGATCTCGTGCATGACGCCGGCGGCAAGCTGCCCGACGGCGGCCAGCTTCTCCGATTGCGCGAGGCGCTCCTGCGCCCGGCGGGACTCGGTAATGTCTTCGCCGATCGTGATCACGTGCGTGACCGCGCCATCATCGAGCCGCATCGGAATCTTCGACATGCGAAAGGTGCGATGCTCACCCGCAGCGAGTGTATCGAGCTCGGTTTGCCGTATGCGTCCAGTGGAGAAGACCTCGTCGAACTCCGCCCTCAGCGTTGCTGCCGATTGCCGGTGAAGAATTTCGAAGATGGTTCGGCCGATGGCCTCTTCCCTCGAAACGCCCTGCATGCCGGTCTCGCGCTTCCGATTCCACGCCTGAATCCGATACTCACGATCGATCACGTAAAGACCCAGCGGCAGCGAATCGACGATTTTCTGGACCAGGCGCCGGTCGTCGTTGACGACAGGCTCGGCAGAGTCGACGTCGGGGACCGGCGGCGGATCCGACGCCAGCAAGGGTGCCAGGATGTCCGCAACGGCCCGGAGCGTCTTGCGCTCCTCCAGTGACATCAGCCGGCCCAACCGGACGGAGAGCACCGCGAGGTCCCGTCCACCGTGGCGAATCGTCACCGCAGCCACTCCGGCGCCGTCGGTCTCCAGATCGAGCACCGGGGTGGTGGCTTCGCTTTCCTCTTCCCCGGCGCGCCAGATCGCCGGCAGCCCGGCCGCGCTGGGACGCCAGAGCGTACAGTCCAGCGCGCTGAGTGCTTCGCGGATGGACCGGAGAATTTTTGGTAATGCCCGGTCAGCTCGCGGAGTCCGTGCCGCCAATCCAGCAACCTCGGCGACGAGGGAAAGCAGAGAAGGAGCTCGGGCAATCCCAATCGGTGCGGCTTCGCGCGCGAGTCGTGGCACGCAATCTCTCTGGGCTGGGAGGTCGTGAGAACTTACGCGAGCGCTGAGCGGTCTTCAAGATGACCGGTAAGCTGCAGATTCGTCACTACCACGGCACGTTCTCTCGCTCATTCTCGTTTCCGCCTGGAGTGGAAACCGATCAGGTCAGCGCAAAGTTCGACAATGGCCTGCTGACGATCCGCATCCCGCAGGGAGCGCTGCCACAGCCGCGGCGCATTCAGATCGACGCGGGAAGAGCAGAAGCTTCATCCGGCCGGGAAAGAAATGGCCGATCGCCGGCGCGTGCGCGTAATGGCAGCGAACGAAAGAAAGAGCGGGGTGCAGGCCGGCGCCGCCCGCGGATGGGCGCCCGCGAGTTAGCGCGCGGGGTTGGCCGGAGGGGTCCGGCGGCTGCTGACGCGGGCCGGAGGGGAGATCAGTTCCTCGGCCGCCAGCAGACTCCGTGAGAGCTCCGCCATAGCCACGTTCCGGCTCTGACTGGTACGCTGAAGCATTCGATAGGCATCGCTTTCCGAGAGCCCCTCGCGCTGCATGAGAA
>JBPCLX010000318.1:0-6784 GCA_051002815.1 Gemmatimonadaceae bacterium | reverse complement strand
CAGTTCATCGTTGACGAACGGCTTCTGGATGTAGTAGAAGGCTCCGGCGTTGACCGCCTGAATGGCCGATCGCAGGTCTGCCTGCGCGGTCATGAGTATGACCGGCAGATCGGGATCCTGCTTTCGTACGGCCGAGAGCAACTCGAGCCCACCGACATTGGGCATGCGTACGTCGGTCAGAATGATGTCGGGAGCTGCGCTGGCCAGTGCCTCGAGGCCGAGCTTTCCACCGAGCGCCGCCTGAACGCGAAAGCCGGCGTTCTTGAGCAGAATGCCGAGAGTCTCGAGAATGCCGGTCTCGTCATCGACGACGAGCACCAGTGGCTTGTCGGTTGATGTGGTCACGAATGATCTCCGATTTGATGCGGCGAATGCGGAAGGAGCACATTGAACGAAGTACCGGTCGCGGCGCTCTCTACCAGTACGACTCCGCGCAAGGCATCGACCGCGCGGTGGACGATGGGCAGTCCGAGTCCGGTGCCACCGGCCTTGGTGGTGAAGAACGGATCGAAGATCCTGTCCCGGATGTCGTCGCGGATCCCGGGGCCGGAATCGACGACTCGCAGTGAGACGGCATCGCGATCGAACGGGGTGCCTTGGGGCACCTGAGGAGCCGGAACGAGCACGACCTCGATACGCACAGCCCCGTTGGGCGGGCTCGCCTGCACCGCATTCAGCGCGATGTTGAACGCGACGCGATGCAGCAGGTCTTCGTCGCCCTCGACGATCACCGGCTGCTGCGGAACCACGCATTGCACCGTCACGTCGGCGCGGCAGTCGGGGTGCGCGGCAGCCAGGCTGGCCGCGGATCGCGCGACCGCCGCGATATCCACCGGCCCGAGCCGCGTGACGCGGACTCGTGCAAAATCGAGAAACTCGGACAAGAGCCGCGACAGGCGGTCGGACTCCCTAACGATCAGATTGCCCAGAACGCGCTCATCATCGTTGGCTTTGGGCGAGCAGGCGAGCTGTTCGACGGCGCTGCGAATGGAGGCCAGCGGATTCTTGATCTCGTGCGCCAGTGAGGCACTGAGCTCGGTTACCGCCTCGAGGCGCTCGGCACGCAGCCGCAGCGCTTCCATCCGCTTGTTGTCGGTGATGTCCTGAAAAATCGCCGTCGCACTTACGCCCGACGGTTCACGTCCCGAATCGATCGTCATCGTCGTCAAGCCAATGGCTATCGAACGGCCGTCGCGGAGAATCGTCGCCTCACCACGATTGATGCGCACCCGGTCGCGCATTGTGCGCTCGAGCGCTCGAAGGAGTCCTGGCGCCAGTGCCTCCAGCATTTCCCCCATTGGGCGCCCCACGGCCGCCTCTGCGTCGAGACCGAGCAACCTCCCGGCAGTGGGGTTCACATACAGAAGCCGGCCGGAATCGTCGACCGTGAGAATGCCGCTGCCGATGTTGCGAAGAATATCGTCCGCCTGCAGCCGGGCGAGCGCCAGTTGCGCCTCCAGCTCTTCCTTGCCGGCGCTCGTTTCGCGGAGGCGGATTCCGAGAATCGCGATGCCTACCGCCACGCCTGCAAACACGATGATCTGGAGTGCCACTCCCCACGACAACGTCGTGCGATGCGCCGCGAACAGCAGGCTGAAATACATCCCGTTCGAAACCGCCGCGACGAAAAGCCCCCACCCTACCGGGAGCAACACCGCGGCGGCGGCAATGACCAGAATGTATAGAGCGGCCAGTTGCGAGGCGCCGCCGCCCGTGAGATGAATTATCGCGGTGACGAGGCAGACGTCGAACAGCGACTGGGTGAGTACGAATCCGCGCGAGGGGAGCTTCCGCGCCTGCCAGGACAGCGCGAACGACCCCGCGGTGAACGCGATTGTGGCAAAGAGTGTGAGCGCCGCTACGAGCGTGTCGCCCGAATCGGCGTGCCGCCAATGGGTAACGGCCGCCAGAAAGATGGCGACCGCCAGCGACAGCCGGCCCAGGTAGATCCAGCGAAGTACCCTCAGCGGGTGCAGCATTATGTATGGCTCGAAGCGGGGTGCGGGGACTGCGACCGCGAACGGAATTGAGTGGGTCTTGCACTTTGCACGCTGGCTCGGTCCCGCCGATCCTCGCGTTTTGCTATATCTTGGACGACCAACCTCTCGAGGAGTTTCTTGGAAAGCGGGCACGAAGCACTGTCGGCCGCAGGCATCGCATGGCGTTTGTTCGTGGTCCTGCTGCTCGTAGCGGCGAACGGATTCTTCGTTGCGGCCGAGTTCGCACTCGTCGCCTCGCGGCGCAGCCGAATCGACCGACTGGCCAATCAGGGGAACGTCGCGGCCAAGACCGTGCAGGACACCCTGCGCCACCTCGACCGCTACATCTCCGGCACGCAGCTTGGCATCACGCTGGCCTCTCTTGCCCTCGGATGGATCGGCGAAGCGACCCTTGCCAGTATGATCGACCAGGGAATGGCTGCGACCGGCATGCGAGCTCCGGGCGCAGTAACCCACGGCGCCGCGTCGATCGCCATTGCCTTCATCATCATCACCTTTCTGCACATCGTTTTTGGAGAGCTGGCGCCCAAGTCGTTGGCGCTGGCCCGCCCGGAGCCCGTCAGTATGTGGGTGGCGCGCCCGCTGCGGGTGTTCTCCAGGATCATGACACCGTTCATCACAGTCCTGAACGGTGCGGCGAACCAGTTTCTCCGGTTGTTCGGGCTCGAAACCGTCAGTGAGAGCGCGCACGTTCACTCACCGGAAGAGCTGCGTCTGCTCGTCATGCAGACGCACGCTCACGGACTGCTGGATGAGAGTGACCGCGCGATGCTGGCTGGCGTATTCGACTTCCATAACAAGCGTGCGCGTGATGTGATGCGTCCGCGCACGGAGATTGCCGCTCTTCCCATCGATGCTACCGAGGCGCAGACACGGGCACTCGTTCAGCAGGAGCGCTATTCGCGCTTTCCGGTTTACGAGGGAACGCTCGACAACGTGGTCGGCATCTTCATTGCCAAGGATCTCTGGTTCGATGACGGCTCGGCCCCATTCAGCGTCGGGCGTTTCATGCGTGAGCCACTGTACGTGCCTGACAGCCGTCCGGCTGAGCGCGTAATGGATGATCTCCGTCGGACACGTGCACAGATGGCCGTGGCGCTTGACGAGTACGGCGGAACCGCCGGGATCGTCACGATGGAGGATCTGGTCGAGGAGATCGTCGGGGACATTGCGGACGAGCACGACATTCAGGCACGTGACTCGGTCCAGATCGAGGGCGTTTTGGAGCTCGCCGGATCGCTCTCGCTGGTGGACGTGAGATCCGATCATGGGATTCCGATCCCCGAGGGCAGCTGGTCGACGCTCGGCGGATTCGTGTTTGCCCGGCTTGGCCGCCTGCCGAAGATCGGGGACAAGGTCAGCCTGCCGGTGGGAGAGTTCGAGGTGGTGGCCATGGATGGGCGGCGAGTCGCCGCGGTGAGGTTCCGTCGGTCGCCGGCCGCCATTCCGTGAGTGAGGCGCTGGTCATAACGCCGGACGTGTCGATTCCGCGATCGGAATTGACCGTACGGGCCACGCGCGCGGGCGGACCCGGGGGACAGCACGTGAACACCTCGTCGACGCGAGTGGAGCTGATGTGGAATGTTCGCACCACGTCCGCGGTGGATGACGAAACCCGCGCTCGATTGCTGTCGCGCCTCTCGCACCGCGTCGATAGCGACGGAGGCGTGCGCGTAGTGGCAAGTGCGACGCGGAGCCAGCGCCGCAACCGCGATGAGGCCGAAGAGCGCTTGGTGGAGCTCGTGAAGCGTGCGCTGGCTAAGCCTCGTAAACGTATCCCCACCCGGGTCTCACGCGCCGCCAAAGAAGCGCGCCTCACAGCAAAACGCCGCCGCGGTGAAAAGAAGAGAGCGCGGCGTCCGCTGGAGGATGAAGGGTAGTAAATAGGAAACAGGAACAAGGAGGCGTATCTTGTCATCCGTAAGGCGTTAAACGTTTTCCCGGATCAGCCATGGCCGCGAGTGACAAGCCGATAGTCGGCGTCATTATGGGCAGCAAGAGTGATCACGAAGTGCTCGCCGCGGCATGCGACGTACTTGACGAGCTTGGCGTTCCATACGAGACGCGGATCGTGTCCGCGCATCGCACGCCGCAATGGATGGCGCAGTACGCCAGCGAAGCCGAAACGCGCGGTATCGAGGTCATCATCGCAGGGGCCGGCGGGGCCGCGCATTTGCCAGGCATGGTAGCGGCGCACACCATGCTTCCAGTGCTCGGAGTTCCCGTGCCATCGACCGTGCTCAACGGACTAGACTCGCTGCTGTCCATCGTGCAAATGCCGAAAGGCGTTCCCGTGGGCACACTGGCAATCGGCAAACCGGGAGCCGCGAACGCCGGACTTCTTGCGGCATCGATCGTCGCCGCCTCCCGCCCCGATCTTCGAGAGCGACTGCGCGCCTGGCGCTCTGCGCGCACCGAGGAGGTCCTGGGTCAGGAGCTGCCGTGAGCCGGATCGTCCCGCCGGGTTCGACGATAGGCATTTTTGGAGGAGGCCAGCTCGGCCGGATGACAGCGATGGCCGCGCGCGCACTCGGCTACCACATTCGCATCCTGGATCCAGAGCCGGACTGCGCCGCGCGTCCGGTTGCCGATGCCGTCGTAACCGCGGGCTTCGATGATCCGCTCGGTGCCGCCGAGCTGGCCGGCGCCAGCGATGTGGTCACCCTTGAAATCGAGAAGATTGCACCAGCCAGCCTGCGCGCGGCGGCGCTCTACGCTCCGGTCAGGCCCGGCACACACGTCATCGAGATCGTTCAGGACCGCGGACATCAGAAGCGTTGGCTCGCCGAGCATGGCTTTCCGATGGGAGCATACCGGGATGTGCAAAGCCCCAGCCAACTCGCTGCTGCGGTAGCCGAGCTGGACGGCGCGGTATTCGTGAAATCGTGCAGCGGCGGATATGACGGGCGCGGTCAGGCGCTGGTGACATCGCCTGACGATGCGCCTGACGCATGGCGGGCAATCGGCGGAGGAGCGGCGGTCGCCGAACGGGCGCTCGAACCCGCGTTGGAGCTTTCCGTGATGGTGGCCCGGGCGCCGAATGGCGAGATGTCCGTTTTTCCACCCGCCGTCAATCATCACGAGGACCGCATCCTGGTATGGTCAGTGCTTCCGGGCGACCTGCCGCCCCACATGATCAGCCGAGCGACGGAGCTCGCGCGCGGCATCGCCGAGGAGATCGTACTCGAGGGGTTGCTGGCAGTGGAGTTGTTCCTGCTAGGCGACGGATCGCTGCTCGTCAACGAGCTCGCGCCGCGCCCGCACAACTCCTTCCACGCCACGGAGCGAGCGTGCGTGACCAGCCAGTTCGAGCAGCATGTCCGATCGGTGTGCGGGCTTCCGCTCGGCTCGACGGACATCGTGACTCCAGCCGCAATAGTGAATCTGTTAGGCGATCTCTGGGCCGACGGTCCGCCACTCTTCGAGCGCGCTCTGCGTCTTCCTGGCGTGGGACTGCATCTCTACGGCAAGAAGGGCGCGCGTCCCGGGCGCAAGATGGGTCACCTTTCGGCCATCGGCCCCACGGCGCAGATTGCCGTCGCGCGCGCGCAGGAGGCGATGGCGTTGCTCCACGCACCCGCGCATTCCGCCGCCTGACGCGGCGATCGGCGGGAAGAAGCAAACGGCCCGGCGCGCTTGTCGCACGCCGGGCCGTTCGCATTGTACTGCCGCACTACTTTGCCGAAACGCGCTCCATTATGCTCGTGGAGGTCTGCGTGATCGGAATCGTGACGTTAATCGCAAGCACGGAAACGTTGATCAGGGAGCTGTTCTCCATCTGCCCGCCAAGCAGGCCGCCCTTGGCGCTCACGTACAGCTTGCCAGCCACCGTGCCGGTGCCATCGAGCGTGAGCTCGCTTCCGTTCTGCTCGCCTTCACCCGTCATCGACACGGTACCGCTGCGCTCGAGAATGATGGCCTTCTCACCGCCGATCGTCGTGTCGCCGGCGACCGTCGAGGTCATCACCACCTGCTGTTCAACCTTTAGTCCCTGCGCATCGAAGCTGTCGGAGACGGTGTCGACCACGCTGGCACCGCGAGTCGCTTTGTCAGGGAAACGCACGAAGAACTGACGCACGTTGCGGAAGTCACTCTCCACGGTCGAAGAGTCCGTGGGCGCCACGAAGCTGAGCACCTTGCCGCGAGGCGACACGGTTCCAGTAACCGTTTTGCCCACCAGCTTGGCCAATGCCGCCTGCATTTCGGGCGCATCCGTCTGGCTCGAGTCTACCGTGATCGCAAACCCAAGTGTGTCCTGCGTTCTGCGATCCAGCCGGACCGTGAGCAGCTGCGATGCCTTGCGATCCGTTTCCTGGATCTGACCCATCATGTCCTGCTTCTGATGGAGCGCCGTGTTCATCCGATACGTGAAGGTGCCGGGAGCATATGAAAGATCCTGAGCCTGCACCGTTCCGGCCAGCGCGACGAGCATGCTTGCGGCGACTGTGAGCTTGAGCTTCATGAATTCCTCGTTTCGTTGTTATACCGCTCTCCGAGCGGTATCAAAATCTAGCAATGGGCGCCGGAATCGCGCACGGATAGGATCGTAACCGCCGGCAGCCGTCCGGCGCGCTGGGTGAGCCATGGCAGGGTGGCGCGAACAAGAGGCCCGGATATCTTAGCTTGACCCTCCACGCCCCCCTCCCTCGTATTCGAGGTCACGTGCCTCCAACCGAACTTCGCCCCCGTAGCGCGACGGAGATCATCGATGCCGCGTTCCAGATCCTGAAGCATCAATACGGCACCTTCGTCGTGCTCGCCGCGCTGGCATATCTGCCTTATAT
>JBPCLX010000317.1:0-4165 GCA_051002815.1 Gemmatimonadaceae bacterium | reverse complement strand
CGAGCGCGATGATGGCCGCCGCGCTCCAGATCAATGGCCAGCTGCGCGAGCCGGCGAGCATCGACTCGGCCGGCGGGACCTGAATCATGCGCGGTCCAGTAACCGCTCTGCTGCCTCGATGATTGCCGCGGACGTCAAATTGTATTTCTGCATGAGATCGTCGGGCTTGCCGGACTCGGCGTATTGATCGCCAAGATTCACTACCTCCATCGGCGCCGGTGTATTCTGCGCCAGCGACAGCGCCACGACGCTTCCCAGTCCGCCATGGTGCAGGTGCTCCTCGGCTACGACTATGCCCCCGGTTTCGCGTGCCGCCGCCTCGACTGCCGAGTGATCGAGCGGCTTGACCGTGTGCATGTCGAGTACGCGCGCTTCGATGCCGCGCTCGGACAGCGCTTCGGCCGCCAACATCGCCTGTCCCACCAGAAGGCCGTTGGCGATGATCGTCAGATCGACGCCGTCCCGCAGGCGAATGGCTTCACCGAACTTGAACGCGACATGGGGCTCGTGGATGACGGGAGCCTTGGGCCGCCCCAGGCGGAGGTATACCGGGCCGTCGTGCCTGGCCGCCGCGTGCACCGCCTCACGCATGGCGTGCTCATCGCATGGAATACACACGATGAAGTTCGGCAGCGCGCAGGCGAGCGCCACGTCCTCGACCGACTGTTGCGAAGTTCCGTCTTCGCCGATCGATATGCCGCCGTGGGAGCCGATCACCTTCACGTTCAACTGTGGATAGGCAGCACCCATCCTCAACTGATCGAATCCCTTGCACAATACGAATGCGGCGAAGCTCGAGATGAATGGAATCTTGCCGCTCGACGCCAACCCGGTCGCCAGACCCACCATGTTGGCTTCCTGGATGCCGATGTTGAAGAACCGCTCCGGGAACTCCTTGCCGAACGTCCAGCTGAATGTGGACTTGGCCAGGTCGGCATCGATAGCGACGATGTCGCGGTTATTTGTGCCAAGCTCCAGTAGCGCGTCGCCGTACGCCTCACGAGTCGCGCGGCCGAGAGTCAGCTTGAATTTGGTGGACGGCATGGAAAAGAGAATGAGAGATGCGAAATGCGAGAGATGCCAAAGTGCGAATTGCGAAGGGCGAATTGCGAAGGGCGAATTGCGAAGGGCGAATTACGATTTCGACGAGAGGCTACGGATAAGGTCGTCCATTGGAGTCAAAGCGTGTCAGTTTTCGCAATTCGCCATTCGCAATTGTTCAGTTCATTCCGCCAGTTGCGCCAACGCCACCTCCAACTGCTCGCTGTTAGGCGCCTTCCCATGGAATTCGTTGTTGTTCTCCATGAACGTCACGCCTTTGCCTTTGACGGTCGACGCGATGATGCAGGTGGGCTGGCCTCGATGCGCCTTGGCGGTGTTCAGCGACTCGAGGACCGCGGTCATGTCGTGGCCATCGATCTCCAGCACGTTCCATCCGAATGCCGTCCACTTGTCGGCGAACGGCGCGAGCGACTGAATGTCCTCCACCGCGCCGTCGAGCTGGTACCGATTCTTGTCGACGATCGCCGTGAGCGTGTCGAGCTCGTAATTGGCACCGGCCATGGCGGCCTCCCACACCTGACCCTCCTGACACTCGCCGTCGCCAAGAAGCACGTAGGTGCGGAACTGTTTGCCATCCAGCCGGCCCGCGATGGCGTGCCCGATACCGATCGACAGCCCCTGTCCCAGAGAGCCGGTCGATGCCTCTATCCCCGGTGTGACCCCCAGTACCGGATGGCCCTGCATTCGGGAATTCACCTGCCGAAGGGTCAACAGCTCCTCGACAGGGAAGTAGCCTCGTTCCGCGAGCGCTGCATAGAGAATGGGAACGCCATGACCCTTGCTGAGAATGAAGCGATCGCGATCTGGCCATTCGGGATGCTCGGGATCATGCGCGAGCACACCTCCGAAATAAAGCGCCGTAACGATCTCGGCAGACGAGAGGGAACCACCGGGATGTCCGCTGGCCGCTGCGGCGATCATGCGGATGGCGTGGCGGCGGAGTCGGCGCGCTATCGTTTCGAGATCGGGTATGGTAACGGGCTCGACAGCAGTCATTTGGGATTGTGCGGGTTGGAAGGAACCGACCGGGAATCTAGTCCGCGCCGTCAAGGATGGCCAAACGGTGGGAGCCTCGAAGTCGAGGCGGCCGGGGGCACAGCGCAAACGACGAACTCCAGTGCATCCAGGCGATCCCGGAGCTGGAGCGAATCGCCGGTTCAGCGCACCTTCGCGAGAAAGTGGGCAACGGCGCCGTTGAATGCGGCGGGCCGTTCAAGGCTGCTCAGATGCCCCGCGCCTGACAGCCGTTCGAGGCGGCTGTTCGGGATGGCGCGCTGCATCTCCTCGGAGATGGCCGGCGGGGTGATGGCATCGTGCTCGCCGACAACGATGAGTGTCGGGACCGTGATCGTGGCCATCGTCGCCGTGGAGTCGGGGCGGGAAATCATGGCTTCGCTGGCGGCGGCGATCGCCTCGGGAGGCTGTGCGGTGATCATCGCCTGGACCTCGCCTAACTTCTCGGGGCATCGCTCGAGTGTCCGCGGCGACAGCATCGCCCGCGCCTGCGATTCGGCGATGGCGGCGCTTCCGCGAGTGCGCACGGTCTCGATGAGCTCTCGACGCTTCTCCTTCGTCTCCGCCGTATCGGCGGTGGGGCGAGTGTCGGCCAGAATGAGCGCGCGAACGCGCGACGGATGGCGGCGCCAGAGCGCGAAGGCGATGTACCCGCCCATCGACAACCCGCAGACGACCGCCGGTTCGGCAACGCCGAGGGAGTCCAGGAGCGCCACCGCATCATCGGCGAACTGATCGATGGTGAATGGCGGCGCGATTCCGGATTCGCCGAACCCCCGAACGTCAGGCGCGATGCAGTGTGCGCGGCCGGCGAGCGCGGCAAGCTGCGGTGCCCACATGCGGCGATGCAGCGGAAAGCCGTGCAGCAGCAGCAGCGGTGTGCCGCTCCCGGCTTCGTCGTACCCGACGATCAGTCCCTGCGCCGAAGCCTGCACGCGCCTAACGTAGCAAACCGCTCGGAGGCTGCACAGCCGCTTGTGGACCGGTGACGTGCAGCTCGCCCGATGCTCCGCCCGACTCCTCGATCCACCGTCCGTCGAAGGTGACCCAGAAAAGCACCGGACGGGTTGCCCGTTCGGCCAGCGCGTATGCCGCGCCGAACGCCTTGGCGCTGTACGTGCCATCGAGCCGAATGCCGGTCGTGTCCTTGAGCCATTCGGCAGGGCGGCGGGCGCGAGGCTCCACGCGCCCATAGGCACCGCCCGACCATCCATGCTCCACGATCAGCCGGTGCCTGGGCGGGAGCGTAACCGCTTCACCGGTGAGGCGACGGAGCAGCCCTGCCGCCTGACGCATGCGCCACCGAATGAGCCAGCCGGTGCTCACCAGCCGCGGTCCGACCCGAACGGCGACCACGCGCGTTTCGACTCCCGCAAGGTGCAGCCCGAGCGCGATTCCCGCTGCGGTACCGCCGGTGCCGAAGGGAAGCACCAACTGGCCGGGCTCCGGCATGACTCCAGCCTGAATCGGTTCGGCCAGCTCGATCCCGGCGTTAATGTGGCCCAGCATTCCGACGGGAGTAGTCCCACCGAGGGGGATGTACCGTGTATTCGGCTGCCTCCTCAGATACCACGCTTGCAGCATCCCGCGCAGCGGGTCTCCCGCGCGCACCAGGTTGGCTCCGAGCGCGCGCGCGCGTCCGGCGGTCAGCGCCGCTTCGGGGTTCATGTCGTGCGGCCATCGGATGACACGCAGGGGAATGCCGAGCCGGCGCGCCACCGCCGCGGTCACCATCACGTGTGTGGATCCCTCACCGCCCACGGTGAGCAGGGAATCGCCCGGCCGCAGCGCGCCGAGGATGAATTCCAGCGCGCGAATCTTGTTGCCGCCATAACGGGCAGCCGTGCGATCGTCGCGCTTCACCCATAACGGCAGTTCGCCCGGCACCTGATCCACCGGTGTGGGAAAGGTGCCGAGCGGCACGCGGGTGATGGTGGCCAGTGCCGGGAATCGCCTTACGAGTGGAAGATCCGTCTCGGTCATGAGGAGCCCTCGAGCTCTTCTTCCTCGTCGTCGTAATCCTCGCCAAGGATTCGAACGTCGTCGCCCACCACATCCTCGACGTACAGCATCTTGATTGGAACCATCA
>JBPCLX010000316.1:0-5485 GCA_051002815.1 Gemmatimonadaceae bacterium | reverse complement strand
ACTTGGCTCAGGCGGCATGGCCACGGTCTACCTGACGCATGACATCAAGCACGACCGCCATGTCGCCATCAAGGTGCTACACCCCGACCTCGGTGCCGCGCTCGGTGGCGAGCGCTTCCTCACGGAGATTCGGACCACCGCGCGCCTGCAGCACCCGCACATCCTCCCGCTGCTCGACAGCGGCGAAGCCGATAGCCTGCTGTTCTATGTCATGCCGCTCGTCACCGGCGAAACGCTGCGCGCACGCCTCGAGCGCGAACAGCAACTCCCGGTCACCGATGCTGTACAAATAGCACGCGAAGTCGCCGATGCACTGGGCCACGCGCACGCGCTCGGCGTCATCCATCGCGACATCAAGCCGGAGAACATTCTGCTGCAAGGTGGCCATGCGCTCGTAGCCGACTTCGGCATCGCGCTCGCTGTGCAAAGCGCCGGTGGTCAGCGGATGACACAGACCGGCCTCAGTCTCGGGACGCCGCAGTATATGAGCCCCGAGCAAGCTATGGGAGAGCGCGCGATAGACGCACGCAGCGACATCTACGCGCTGGGCGCCGTGACCTACGAGATGCTCGCGGGCGAGGCGCCGTTTACGGGGCCCAGCGCGCAGGCGATCGTCGCGCGGCTGCTCTCGGAGTCCCCGCGTTCACTCAGTGCACAGCGGAAGTCGGTGCCGGAGGAGGTTGAGGCCGCGGTGCTGCAGGCGTTGGAGAAACTTCCGGCCGATCGCTTTGCCAGCGCGATGGAGTTTGCTGCTGCGCTCACCGGGGGCACGAGCGCGCGGAGCGGAACCGCGGGGCCACGTGGAGCGGGCCGCGGGACGGCCGCTGTGTCATGGCCATTGGTGGCTGCGCTGGCCGTGAGTGTACTGCTCGCTGCCTGGGGCTGGATGCGTGCACTCAACGGTACCGAACCGGCCAGCGCTGTGGCCTTCACCATCGACCAGACCGGGCCGCTCGGGATTGTGGACCCAGGCGGCTTCAGCGTCATACCGGTCGCCCTCTCACCCGACGGCAACACGTTGGCATTCGTGGTACAGCCCAACGGAGTGCCAATGGTCGCCACGCGAAGGCTCGACCAACCGATGCCGACCGTACTGGCAGGCACTGAGGGAGTTGGCGGGGGTCTGGTCTTCTCGCCAGACGGACGCAGTCTGGCCTTTGTGCAAGGGCGTAAGCTGCGGCGCATCGCGTTCGACGGGACTGCACCTGTCGACATTGCCCCCGTCAACCGGGAAAGCAGCCTTTTCAGCACTGCCTGGCTGCCCGGCGACACCATTTACTACTCGGTCGACGGCCTGCGTCAGTTCTATCGCGTTGACGCCGGCGGAGTCAGCGAACCGGTGGCCATTCCGTTTCCTGATTCCAGCAGGGTCTTCATCGGCCTGCGTCCCGTACCAAGCACTCAATGGTTGCTGTTCGGGGGTCTGGCTGGTGGCGACAACGTCTACGCCGTCTCAAGCGCTACCGGGGAGTCGCGGATCCTCGACAACTGAGCCCTCGGCGCCATTCCCACGGCCGACGGTCGCGCCTTGTTCCTCGTCAAAGCCGACCAAACGCTGACCATCGCGCCGTTCGACCCGAACACGCTGGCGCTCACGGGCCCCGAAGTGCGCTTGCTTTCCGAGCTCGGAGGCAATGAGGCCACCAGCGGTGCGGCCGTCGCACTCTCCCCATCGGGGACGATTGCTTTTCTGGCGCGTACGCACAAAGAGAACCAACTGGTCGAGGTGGCGCGGTCGGGGGCAGAACGCGTGCTCACCGTGAACCCCGACGGCTACAAGGACCCGCGCTGGTCCCCCGACGGCACGCGTGTGGCGTTCACATTGACCGACGGGGAAGTGAGCGGTGCCCTGTTCGTGCATAACCTGCGCACGGGCACGCGGACGCGGCTCTCCGCAGGCACGCAGGACTTGTATCCCCTCTGGTCACCAAATGGCCGGGAGATTTTTCACGCCACCGTGCGCGATGAAGCCATGCGGGTCGCCCGCACCGGTGTGGACGGAACCGGTGATCAGCGCGACCTCACCGACGCGACCGGGCCAGTACTTGGTCACCCGCAGGCCATCTCCCCCGACGGTCGCACGCTGCTCCATCGCCTCAACGGTTCGAGCACCGGCTACGACATTTTCGCAGTCCCGGTAGTCGGGTCAGGGGCTTCGCGTCCGATTCTCGCTACAGCGGCCGACGAACTCTCGCCCGACTTCTCGGCAGATCAGCGCTGGCTGGCCTTCACATCCACGGAGTCTGGACGTACCGAAGTGTACGTCACGGCGTGGCCCGGTTTGGGCGCGCGTCGACAGATCTCCTCCGGCGGCGGCGAGGAGCCGCGCTGGAATCCGCGAGGCGGAGAGCTGTTTTACCGGACCGGCAACGCGATGGTGGCCGTGCGCCTTGAGGAGCGGGAGGGGCTCCCGTTTGCCGTGCGGCGCGACACGCTCTTCCAGGCACCCTACCGCCGCAACGCGCGCTGGCAGCAATACGACGTGTCGGCCGATGGTCAGCGTTTCTTGATGGTGCGGGAGGGAGCGCGGAAGAACCTGTGGTGGTGATCACGAACTGGCTGGATGGTGCGCTCGCGGCGATGAAGAGAGGCTCGAGCGCGCCGGCGCAGCGTTGAGGACTGCTGGTATTACCGCGCGCCCCGGCCGCGCTGCTCATATAGCTCGTGCCGAGTCTACGCTATGGTGACGTGTTCCTATACCGCCCGCCATTCGTTCGCCGTAGCGCTTACTGCGCAGTAGCTTCTCGTTAATGAACTCGCCTTTTCCCGCTTGACGGCCGCCCTCGCCGACCGCTACCGCCTCGAGCACTTGACGATGGCCTTCGGCGACCAGCGCCGGATCGAGAGCCACCTACTTCAAGGCTATTACCTTGCCGCATATATCCGAAAGGATATATTGCAGAGTATGAACTCGGTACGAGAAATTCGCGAGGCGACCGGAATGACCCAGCAGGAGTTGGCCCGGGCCGCTGGAACGTCACAACCGGCCATCGCCGCGTATGAAGCCGAGCGCAAGAGCCCGACACTGCGCACGCTGCGGCGGTTGGCCTCGGCGGCTGGTCTGGAAGTGTCCGTCACTATCGTTCCGCAACTAACGCGTGAGGACCGACGCTCACTGGCGCTGCACGCCGCCATTGCCGAACGCCTCACGGCGCGCACGGACGAGACGATAGCTCGTGCGCGGGCGACACTGAAGCGCATGCGCGAGGCTAACCCGAATGCGTCGGCGCTGCTACGCGAGTGGGACGTTTTGCTCCAGCGACCGCTGATCGCACTGCTGCCCGTACTCTCCGACCAGAGTCTGTGGGCGCGTGAACTCCGGCACGTCACCCCCTTTGCGGGTGTGCTGGCGGCGCGCGCGCGAGCCAATGTGTACAGGGAATTTGCGCGCGCGGAGGACGCTCGCGCCGAGGGCATATGTGTGAGGGATACTTCACCGTGACACGAGCGCAATTCGAGCATGCGATTCGCGCTGCCGGTGCAGTATTGGGCGTATCGGAATTGTTGGTCATCGGCAGTCAGGCGTTACACGGCAGCGTTGCCGACGACTTGCCGGAGGAAGCGGCGCGCTCGATCGAGGTCGATGTGGCGGCCATGCACGACGCCGACGGTAGATTGGCGGACCTCATCGACGGCTCCATCGGCGAGGCCTCGATGTTTCACGACACGTTCGGGTACTACGCCCAAGGCGTGGTGGAGACAACGGCCGTGTTGCCATCCGGCTGGCGCGATCGCTTAGTGCGATTCGAGACCCCTGCCACACGTGGCGTTGTCGCCTGGTGCCTGGAGGTGCACGATCTCTGGGTCTCCAAGGCTATCGCCGGACGTCCCAAGGACCTTGAGTTCTGCCAAGCCCTAGTTGAACGGAAGCTGGTGGATCGCTCGCGACTACGTGATCGGATTGATTTGGTTGACGCACTGGACGACCGTGTGCGCGCGGCTGTTCGCGGTCGTATCGACCGATGAACACGCCGAGCCAATACCGTGTAACCGCCGCCCTCGCGGACCGTTACCGCATCGAGCGAGAACTCGGTCAAGGCGGCATGGCCCCGGTGTATCTCGCCGAGGACTTGAAGCACAAACGCCAGGTCGCGATCAAGGTGCTCAAGCCAGAACTCGCCGCCGTGCTCGGCGCCGAGCGATTCGTGCAGGAGATTACCACCACAGCGGCGCTGCAGCATCCGCACATTCTGCCGCTGTTTGACTCCGGTACCGCTGACGGGTTTCTGTACTACGTGATGCCGTTCATCGACGGCGAGACGTTGCGGGCAAAGCTCGATCGCGAAACGCAGCTCAGCGTGGATGAGGCGGTGAAGATCACGACCGAGGTGGCCGACGCGCTGCATTACGCGCACGAGCACGGGGTGATCCACCGCGACATCAAACCGGAAAACATCCTGCTCGCCAACGGCCGCCCCATGGTAGCGGACTTCGGCATCGCGCTCGCCGTGAGCGCAGCCGCAGGCGGCCGCATGACGGAGACGGGGCTCTCGTTAGGGACGCCGCACTACATGAGTCCCGAGCAGGCGACGGCAGAGAAAGAGATCAGCGCGCGGAGCGACATTTACTCGCTCGCCAGTGTCTGCTATGAGATGCTCGCAGGCCAACCACCGCATCTCGGTGGCTCGGCGCAGCAAATCATCATGAAGATCATCACCGAGCAGCCGCTCACGGTAGCGCAGTTCCGCAAAACCGTGCCCGAGAATGTTGCCGCGGCAGTGGCCAAAGCGCTCGAGAAGCTGCCAGCAGACCGTTTCGAGAGCGCAGCGAAGTTTGCCGAAGCGTTGGCGAATCCAGGGTTCCGGACGACTTCCTTATCGGGAGCCGGAAGGAGCGCGGGATTGGCGGCGCCTTGGCACCGTGATTCGCGCACGGTTGCCCTAGGACTCGTAGCGACGGTTGCGCTGAGCGCGGCGCTCTGGCTATCCGCGCGACCGACCTCGGTCTCCGGACCCAGTGAGTACGATGTGGCGCTTCCGGACAGGGCCCGCTTCACGGGCGATACGCTGGTTGGCTTCGCGGTCGCACCTGAGGGCGACTTCGTGGTCTATGAGTCGGCAGGACGCGGGCGCGCGGAGCTTTGGTATCGGTCGCTTCGGGACGGCACCACGCGCCCCATTCCGGGATCGGAAGGCGGAAAGAATCCTGCCATTTCGCCAGATGGTGGGAAGGTTGCATTCGTGAGCCGCGCCGCCGGCGCGATTACGATCGCCTTGCTACCCGTGGCTGGGGGCGCCCCGGTGACACCCGCTCCGGCTACCAGCGACGCGCAGATTCTTTGGCGGGATGACGGACGACTCCTGGTATTGGGCGGCGATGGAACGCTCCGCCGGTGGATCGATCCCGCGGGCGGCGCGATGCGGATGCCAGTTGGCGCGTGAGCCGTGCGTCTGCAGACAGGCGACGATGCCGACGGCGAGTTCCCGCTCGCCGGTCAGCGTGCGGATCGCGGCGGTCACGGTGCGCGCGGCAACGCGAGCGATCT
>JBPCLX010000315.1:0-3175 GCA_051002815.1 Gemmatimonadaceae bacterium | reverse complement strand
AAGGCGTGGGACATCCCCGGGCTTTCGGTGGCTGTCGTACACCGCGACTCGGTGGTGTTCGCCAAGGGATACGGCGTGCGCGAGCTCGGCAAGCCCGGCGCCGTGGACGCCAACACGCTGTTTGCCGTCGGTTCGACGACCAAGGCGATGACTGTCACAGCGTTAGGAATGCTCGTCGATTCCGGTAGAATCGCCTGGGACGATCCGGTCGTGCGCCATCTTCCGCGTTTTCAGCTGATCGATCCCGCGGTCACCACGACGACGACCATCCGGGACATGCTCACACACCGCACCGGGCTCGGCACCGTGGACATGATCTGGTATGCGGCGGGAGGAACGGTCGATGACGTTGTAGGGCGGCTCCGGTATCAGCCGCTCGCGTCGACACCTCGCTCGCGCTATGCCTATCAGAACGCCATGTACGCCACCGCCGGCGCGCTCCTCGCCCAAGTGTCCGGACTGCCCTGGGACCGGTTCCTGCGCGAGCGCCTGTTCATACCGCTCGGCATGGGCGACGCTCGAACCTCGGTGGTGGGACTGGACACGGCGCGCAACGTAGCCACGCCGCACGACATGGTCGGCGGCGTACTGCGTCCGATCGCGCACCGAAACCTCGACAACATCGCTCCCGCCGGCGCAGTGTACGCCGGCGCCCGCGAAATGGCCCACTGGATCCGGTTCATGCTGGACAGCGGGCGAGTGAACGGCCACCGCATGCTCGGCGAGTCAGCCTGGCGGGAGATGTTCACTCCGCAGTTTCTGATCCCCTCGCAGTCGTACTATCCCACCGCCCGCCTGACCAAGCCCCATTTCACCGCGTACGGACTCGGTTGGTTTCTGCAGGACTACCGCGGCGAGTTCGTGGCGATGCACACCGGCAGCATCGATGGCATGGTCGCCATCGTCGGACTGCTCCCCGCGCACGACGTTGGTGTGGTGGTGCTGGCCAACCGCGACCATGCCGAGCTGCGCCACGCGATCATGTGGCGCGTGTTCGATGCCTATCTCGGCGTGCCGGAACGGGATTGGAGCTCCGAGATGCGCGCGATGTACGATTCCATGGCGGCGCAGTCACGGTCCCAAGCCGATGCGCGGGAGAACGAGCGCATAGCGGGTACGACACCATCGCTCGCGCTCGACATGTACGCCGGCAGCTACGCCGACTCGCTGTACGGAACGCTCGGCGTGAAGCGGCAGGGCGCAGCGCTTGTGATCGACTTCGGTCCGGGCAGAATGGCCGATCTGGAGCACTGGCACCACGACACATTCCGCGCAACGTGGCGCGATCCGGCGCTCGGCCGCTCCTTCGCGACCTTCGATCTGAATCATGACGGGACGGTGCGGTCGGTACGAATCGACGGGTACGGAGAAATGGCCCGAGTCAGGTAGCGGAGGCGACATAGAAGTGCGAAGTGCGAAGTGCGAAATGCGGAGTGCGAAGTCGCGACCTTCCTGGCATCGGCCCCACGCCCTCTATGGCCGCGGAAGTTGCTCCCGCGCGGTCGCGATGAGTATCACCGCCGCGGCGACGAGTGCGCCGCCGAGCAGGATCGCTCGTGAGGCCGCCTGATCCAGCACCAGCACGCCGAGGATCGTGACGAAGAACGGCTCGCCGGTGGATACGATTGCCGTGCGTACGGGGCCGAGCAGGGCAAGGCCGCGCAGGAAGAGGATGAATGCGGCCGCGGTTGATACGATGGCCATGCCGACGATGCCGATCCACGCTTCGGTTGTCGAGATCGTCGTAATGCGCCCGCTCAGCATGCCGCCGAGCAGGAAAGTGAGTCCAGCGCCCAGCGACACGTACATCGAAGCGATCACCGGTCCGACGTTGCGCTGCAGCGAGCCAATGAACGGGATGTAAACCGCATATGTGAGCGCGGCGGCCAGTGTCAGCAGAATACCGGCTGGATGCAGGGTTCCGGCCCACGGTGAGCCCACCAGCGCCCAGATCCCACCTAACGCCAAGACGAGTGCCACGATCCGCATCGGAGTGAGCGGCTCGGTACGGCGCACGGCGGCGATCACCGCTACCCATGCCGGAAAGGTGTAGAACAGGAAGACCATCGTCGCTGCCGGCAGGTATGCCAGAGCCGAGAGGGCGAGCCAGGCGATGGCCGCCTGGCCCATGCCGCCGAGCAGCACCATTCGCCAGAGCTCGCCGCGCTCGACCTTCAATCGCACGGCGGCACCGGCAATGGCCAGAAGCGCGACGGCGCCGAGGAGATAGCGGCCGGCGAGCGCGGTCTCCAGCGAAGCTCCGCCCCGCTCGGTCGCAATGATGGTGAAGATGGGAAGCGCGCTGAAGCAGGCCGCCGCTCCGAGCACTTCGAGAGCGCCGAACAGTGTGCGCCGTGGAACGGGCGAAGCGCCGGGTGACGGTTCGTACGGTGCCGCCGCGGCGCTGCCTAACTCGGACATGGAACGAGGGGGGGAGAAGGTGCACGCGACGGGACGAGCCGGGGCAAATCTAGTGGTTGTCCTCCCGAATCGAGGGTTGCCCGCGGAGTTCCGGTGCCCCGGTAACCTCTTCCGTCCTCCCCCTCCGACCTCTACCTTTGGGGCGGAACGATCAAGGGTCTCCAACACAGCCCCATGTCCTCTCGCAAGCGCAATCTCGGTCTGGTCGGCGTGCTCTGGTTGGCGGCGTTGGCGCTGGGCGTCACGCTGTTCATCCTGTACAACGACACACGCCTGTCGCATGTACAGCACGGGTTCCCCCACATGCCGCTCTACGGCGCCATGACGTGGTGGTTTTTCCTGATCACACCGCTGATCGGCTGGACGTGGGGGTACTTCAACGATCTCAAGGACGACGGTATCAAGCGCGATGAGGAGCGGGAGTAATCCTGACCGGTTAACTCCGTGCACCTCATGCAAATAATCCGTTTTCCGGCTCTGTTTGCGGCCGTCCTCCTATGCCTGGCTCCCATTGCCGGCGCGCAGCCCGCCATGGTCGTCCTCGTCAGGCACGCCGAGAAGGCTTCCGCTCCTGGTCGCGATCCACAGCTCAGCGAAGCCGGGCTGGCGCGCGCCGCGGCGTTGGCTTCCGCGCTGAGCGATGCACGCGTCTCCTCGATCATCACCACGCAGTTTCGGCGCACGCGCTCTACGGCGGCACCTTTGGCGAAGAAGCTTGGCCTGACGCCAATTACCGTGGCCGCCGGCGCTGAAC
>JBPCLX010000314.1:0-4213 GCA_051002815.1 Gemmatimonadaceae bacterium | reverse complement strand
CCTCTGGGAAACCCGATGCTGGACCGTACTTCGGAACTGGCCCAATACGCCAACAAGGCCCTCGCGCATTACCGCTGGTAGGGATTGCGGGGTGAGCGACGCGCGATGCGCGACGCGGGGAATTTCGGAAGGGGCGAGCCAACTGGCTCGCCCCTCTTCGTTAATCCGCACAATTTCGAGGTCCAAGCTCGTAACGAGGGATCTCCAGTATCAGATTGGGCAGTGCCTGCTGCATTCGTTAAAAATGCTCAGTCCGCCGAAGGTGGCATAACGAATGCTGCGAGCGCCCTATCACCGTCGCGCACGTGACGCCGCGTGCCAGTATGGATACTGACACCGGAGGGTGCTATGCGAGATCTGCCGTTCTGGCGCGCCGCAGCCCTGCTGCTGCTTCTCCCGTTCGGGAGTGTTCGCGCGCAAGGGATCGCCCTTGGTAACGACATTACGCTAACCGTGGGCGGGATCCTCAGCGCCACAGTCTTTACTTCGAATGCCCGCTTCGGCCTCGGGGAGGGGCAGCAGTCGAACTTCGTCGTCACCGAGCTCGAGGATTGGTGGCACGGAGGCGACGTTCGCAACATGCGCCTCACGCTCAAGCTTGCCGGGCCGAGCTTTTCCGGAGACTGGCGCTCAGCGGCCACGGCCGAGGGAGACCTGTTCGGCGGATTCAATGGCGCCGGCGCCTTCGGCGACGAACAGCCCGTTCCGCGGCTGCGTCTCGCCTTCGCCGAGGTCACCAACGGCAGCACGACCTTCCGTGTGGGTCAGGATTGGTCGCTCCTGCTTGGCAATATCCCGGTTTCCGTCTCCCACATTGGATTTCCGTTAGGCTGGGGTTCCGGCGGATTCATCGGCTGGCGATTCCCGGGAATCTTCCTCGACCAGGCGTTAACGCCGCGCGGGGCCAGCACGAAGGCAACACTTCGGCTTGGCGTACTCAAGAACTCATGGGTAGATAAGGCCACGGCCGACCAGCCTAGCGCCGGAGAAGCCGGTATGCCTCAGCTCGAAGCGCGGCTCAACCTCGACGGTACCCTCTCGCCAGGAAGCTGGAGCGTGTACCTGGCCGGCCATTGGGACGAGAAGGACCTGAACAACGTTCGGCCGAAAGGCTCGCCGGAGCCCCCCGAGAACAACCTGACGAGCACGGCTGTGCAGGCGGGGGCACGCGTGCAGACCGGGGCGATGACGATCCATGGCAACATCTACTCGGGCAAGGCAATGGGCCACCATTTCGCCCACATCGTGCAGTTCGGCGACATCGAGGGGTGGGGTGCGTGGGCGCAGGCGGGGCTTGAGCTCTCCAGCCGGTGGAGCATCTGGCTGTACTACGGTCGCGACGACCCCCAGGACGATGACCTTCCGGCGGATAACTCCCGGCTCCAGAGCGCCTTGCTGGTGCCAATGCTTCGATTCAAGGTGGGCCCGTACTCCACGGGAATCGAGTGGCTGCAGAGCTGGGTGGATTATCGAACTGCCGGTGGCGGGGTGGTGGAGCGTAGTGGCTCGTCGGTGCTGTATAGTGTGCGCTTCGATTTCTAGTTGCGGGGGGAGCGGGGAGCGGGAAGCGGGCTGAGGGTAGCGGGGCGCGGGCGGTGGGTCGGGATTGATTTCCCTCGCCCCTCACCCCTCAGTTGACATGCGCCCCCAGAGGGCTACGTTTAACTGGCTCCGGACAAAGTTCGTTCGGGCATACAATTAACCGCCGAGTTCGCTCGGCGCGCCCATGGGTCCCGACTCGCGCAGCAGTGGCGAGTACACCCGGCGGCAGCGGATGGAGACCGGTCCCTATTGGGGCGTCATGGTCCACCCGCATTTGTTTTTGGATTGGCCGTTCGTTGAAAGACTTACGAGATACGGAGTGAAGCGCCGCGGGGGATTGGCCGCGATTGCTGATGCCTGCCTGGCAACTCGCTCCTGACAACTGGCACCTGATTAGACATGCCTCGCTCGACACCGCTCGCTCATTATCGGAATATCGGCATCATGGCCCACATTGATGCCGGGAAGACGACTACGACCGAGCGTATCCTCTACTATACCGGCAAGAGCCACAAGATCGGCGAAGTCCATGATGGCGCGGCCACCATGGACTGGATGGAGCAGGAGCAGGAGCGCGGCATTACGATCACCTCCGCCGCGACGACGGCGTTCTGGAGCCGGTACGGCATCGAGCACCGCATCAACATCATCGATACGCCCGGCCACGTGGACTTCACGGTGGAAGTGGAGCGGTCTCTGCGCGTGCTCGACGGTGCGGTGACGCTGCTCGATTCAGTCGCCGGCGTGGAGCCGCAGACCGAAACGGTGTGGCGTCAGGCGGACCGCTACGGCGTGCCCCGGCTGATCTTCGCCAACAAGATGGACCGGGTCGGCGCCGATTTCGAACGGTGTGTAAAGATGATCCGGGCGCGGCTCAACCCGCGTGCCTTCCCGATCCAGATCCCGATCGGGTCCGGCGAACTGTTCGTCGGGCACATCGACGTACTGCGCAACATCGCGTTCATCTTCGATGAAGAGTCGCTAGGCAAGACCTTCACCGAAGAGGCGGTTCCGACCGAATACGACACGATGGTGGCCGAAGCGCGGCACGCGGCGATCGAGGCCGCGGTCGAGCACGATGAACCGCTGCTCGAGAAGTATCTGGCGGGCGAAGAGCTGTCGATCGACGAGATCGTGCGGGCAATTCGTCAGGCGACGATTGCCGGCCACTTCGTCCCGGTACTCTGCGGGGCTTCGTTCAAGAACAAGGGCGTGCAACATCTGCTCGATGCGGTGATCGACTATCTGCCTTCGCCGACGGAAGTCCCGCCGATTCAGGGGCACCTTCCCCATCACGACGAGACGTTCGAGACGCGGGCGGTCAACGATGAAGCGCCTTTCTCGGCGCTTGCGTTCAAGATCGCCACCGATCCGTTCGTCGGAAAGCTGACGTACGTGCGCATCTACTCGGGCGTGCTGGCGGCCGGCTCGTACGCGTACAACTCGACGAAGGACAAGCGCGAGCGCGTGGGGCGGCTGCTTCAGATGCACGCGAACAAGCGTGAAGAGATCGCCGATGTTCGCGCCGGCGACATTTGCGCGGTGATCGGTCTCAAGGACACGCGGACCGGCGATACGCTGTGCGATGATGACAATCCGATCATTCTCGAAGCGATGAAGTTCCCGGCGCCGGTGATCGACGTCGCGATCGAGCCGAAGACCAAAGCCGACCAGGACAAGCTGTCGATCGCGCTGGCGAAGCTGGCCGAGGAAGACCCGACTTTCCGGGTGCACTCGGATCCGGAGACGGGGCAGACGATCATCTCCGGGATGGGCGAGCTGCACCTGGAGATTCTCGTCGACCGCATGATGCGCGAGTTCCGCGTCGATGCGAACGTGGGACGTCCGCAGGTTGCCTATCGCGAGACGATCCGCAAGCGCGTCGAGAAGGTCGAGGGCAAATTCATCCGGCAGTCGGGCGGAAAGGGCCAATATGGCCACGTGGTGATCAACATGGAGCCGGCCGAGACGGGTGCGGGCTTCGTGTTCGAGGACAAGATCGTCGGCGGCGTGGTACCGCGCGAATTCATCGGTCCGGTGGAGCAGGGGATCAAGGAAGCGATGGAGAACGGCGTCATGGCCGGCTATCCGGTCGTTGACGTCAAGGTGCAGCTGGTGTTCGGCTCCTACCACGATGTGGACTCGAGCGAAATGGCGTTCAAGATCGCCGGCTCGATGGCGTTCAAGGAAGCGGCGAAGCGCGCCGGTCCGGTGCTGCTGGAGCCGATCATGAACGTCGAAGTGGTATGCCCGGCGGACTACATGGGCGACATTCTCGGCGATCTGAGCTCCCGGCGCGGCAAGATCGGCGGGATGACGCAGCGAGGCGAAGCGCAGGTGATCGGCGCCAGCGTGCCGCTCGCCGAGATGTTCGGCTACTCGACCACGCTGCGCTCCTCGTCACAGGGGAGAGCGGTCTACTCGATGGAGTTCAGTCATTACGAGGAAGTGCCGAAGAGTAAGGCGGAAGAGATCGTTAGCAAAGTCAAGTCGTAAGGCGGGAATGAGATGCGAAATGCGAGAGCAATCCTTAGGTCGCACATGTCGCATCTCGCATTTCGCATCTCGACACGGGACAGCGACATCACACTGGAACTGGACTAATGGCCAAGGCAAAGTTTGATCGGACGAAGCCGCACGTGAACGTCGGGACGATTGGGCACGTGGATCA
>JBPCLX010000313.1:0-15152 GCA_051002815.1 Gemmatimonadaceae bacterium | reverse complement strand
CGGTGTGGGATGCGGCGCCCGACATACAGACGCGCACGGTCGACATGCACGTGCAGCGGCTGCGTGGAAAACTCGGCGCCGCTGGCGACCTGGTCGAAACGGTACGCGGATTCGGCTACCGTCTCCGAACCGCGCCAGCGCGAGTACCGTGAGTCTGGCGCGGCGGCTGCTGTTAGGCTCGCTGGCGCTGCTGCTCACGCTCGTTTTTCTCGTCGTCACGCTGGGTGACGACCGAATGCGCAACCCGATCGAGCGACTCGTGCAGGACCGTCTGGAACGAGAGGCACGACTCGTTGCGATCGACTGGTCCGTGAGCCAGGACCCTGACGCTCTCGCCGACACCGCGGGCGCCATGCTCGGCGTTCGCGTCACGCTCGTTGCGCCTGACGGGCGCGTGGTGGGAGACTCCGACGAGTCCGCCGACCAGCTCGCCCAACTCGAGAATCACGGCGCACGCCCGGAGATTCGCGAAGCGCTGGAAAGCGGCGCCGGGCGGGCGCGGCGCGTGAGCGCGTCGGTGGGCCGCGATCAGCTTTATTCCGCGGTTCGCGCTCCGCTGGGAGTGGTACGGCTGTCGATCGATCCGGCGACCGTGGATGCCATCGTAAGGCGTGCGCAATGGTCGATCGTCTCCGTCGCAGCCATCGCGCTGGCGGTGGCCGGAGCACTGGCGATGCTATTCGCTCGTGGGATCGGCCGGCAACTCACGGAACTGCGCGATGTGGCGCAGGCGCTCGCCAGTGGCGATCTATCGCGGAGGCCGGTATTGGCCGCTCCCGGTGAGGTTGGCGAGCTCGCCGGCGCGGTGCACCGCATGGCTGAGCAGCTCGATAGCCGGATGCGAGCAATGGAGCGAGACGAACTGCTTCTCGCCGCTACCATCGAGTCGCTTTCGGAGGGAGTGATCGTCGTCGATTCCAGTCGGCGGGTAATTCGTGCCAACGATGCCGCAAGATATTTGCTAGGCGTCGACGATTCGCCACCCTTCCCTTCCGAACGACTTCCACGCGACCGGATGCTGCGCGATGCCCTCGCGGAGGCTCTCGACGGCGGAACCACCGATGAGATGGAGATCGCGTTCGGCGATCGAATACTGCTGCTTCGCGCCAAGTCTCTGAAGGATGGTGGTGCTGTGCTCGCTATGCGCGATGTCACCGCTTCACGGCGCCTGGAGGCGACTCGACGCGACTTCGTCGCCAATGTTTCGCACGAGCTCAAGACACCACTCACGGTGATCAGCGGGTTCGCCGAGACTCTACTGGACGAGGATGAAGAGCCGGCTCAGCGTCGCCGCTTCGCCGAGGCCATCCAGGCGAGCGCTCATCGCATGCACCGCATGGTCGACGATCTGCTGGACCTGTCGCGAATCGAGTCGGGAGGCTGGAAGCCAGCACCCACGGCGCTGGACGCCTCGGCCATCGTCGGCGACACGCTACTGCCATACAGGCCGGCCGCGGAGCAAAAAGGCATAACGCTGGACGTCGAAATTGCGCCGGACGTTCAAACCGTGTCCGCCGATGCAACCGCGCTCCGCCAGGTCGTGAGCAACCTCGTCGACAATGCGATCCGTCATACGGCTGCGGGGGGAAGCGTGACCGCGTTTGCGAGAGCGGAGGATAACGGAGTCTGGATAGGTGTGCGGGATACCGGCGTCGGAATTGCTCCCGCACACCTCCCTCGCATCTTCGAGCGTTTCTACCGTGTGGATGCCGCGCGCTCGCGCGCCGGCGGAGGGACCGGCTTGGGCCTTGCCATCGTCAAGCACCTCACCGAGGCGCACGGTGGACGGGTGCGTGCCGAGAGCGTGAACGGGAGGGGCACTACGATCGCCGCGTTCTTCCCATCAGGCGTTACAACCGCGTGACGCAACCCCCGCCCGCTCCGTGACCGGGGCCGTGCATCTCTCTCCGCTCTACCCGGAGACGATGTGCGAGACTGGAGCCTGACGATTACGATCGAGCAGCACGACGACTCCGCCACATTGTACGTGGCGGGAGACATGGGCATATCCGGCGCCCTGCGCATCGTCAGGCTCTGCGAACGGTTGCCGACAACTATCCGTATGGTGCGCCTCGACTTGCGCGCCGTGCATGACACCGAGGACGGTGCGATGACCGTACTCGAAACCCGGCTGTGCCACTGGCGCCCCGGCCGGGGCCGGATTCACGTCACAGGACCGGCGCTTGGCGTCACCCCCAGATCGGCTCCATTCCGCATCAGCGGCCGCTGAGCCTCGTCGTGACAGGTTCGTTGCACTTCCGTGCGGGTACCGAGACCTGGTGCCGGCACCTTACTGCAGTTCGGCACCGGGTGCCGGCACCGGAGCGTGGCTTTTTCACGTCGCCGTGAACCTTCACAACTGTGAGCATATGAACCGACGCACGTCGTTGCGCCCTTTCGTGTCGCTCGTTCTCGCAATTCTGGCGCTCGGTGTCACGGCGCCGCTCGACGCGCAGGAACAGGCGAACGGCCGCATCGTCGGCCGAATAGTAGATCTGAGCACGGGACTGGGATTGTCCGATGTGGGCATCCAGGTGGTGGGCACTACCCTCGGTACCATGTCGGGAATCGATGGGAGGTATGCCCTGGCCAACGTCCCGTCAGGCACGATCACCATTCACGCGCGCCGGCTCGGGTATCAACCGAAGACGGTCACCGGCATTCTGCTCGAATCGGGCGCGAGCGTTCAGCAGAACGTTGGACTTCAGGCTGCCACGGTTCAGCTGCAGACGCTGGAAGTGACGGCCGACGCCGAGCGCGGTTCGGTGAGCTCGGCGATCGATGCTCAGCGCAATGCGACCGGCATCGTGAGCGCCGTGTCGGCGGAGCAGATGTCGAGGAGCCCAGACAGCGATGCCGCCGCGGCGGTTCAGCGCGTGAGCGGAGTGACGGTGCAGGACGGCAAGTACGTCGCCGTGCGCGGCTTGGGAGAGCGATACACGACGACGTCGTTGAACGGCACCCGGCTTCCGAGCTCCGAGCCGGAGCGCAAGGTGGTGCCGCTCGACCTTTTTCCTTCCGGACTGCTGCAGTCCATAACTACCTCGAAGACGTTCACACCGGACCAGCCAGGCGACTTCTCCGGCGCGTCGGTGGATATTCGCACTCGCGAGTTTCCCGCCGAGCGACAGATCTCGTACTCGCTCTCCATGGGATACAACGACAGGGCGACCGGCAAGGATGTGGTTGCGGCGCCGAGCGAGGCGCTGGACTGGCTGGGCTTCGGCGCCGAGAACCGAGCGCTGCCGGCCGTCGTGGCGGGTGCAGGACACCTCACGAGCAATCCCACGCAAGGCGATTACAACTCGGTCGTGAATGCGTTCCGAAACACGTGGTCGACCGAGACGCGGAGCGGCACTCCTAACATGTCGATGGGCGCTTCGGCCGGCGGCAATGATCCGGTGTTCGGTCGTCGCATCGGCTACGTCGGCACCATGACCTATTCGCGCAATCAGGAAGTGCGCGCGAACGATCTTCGCGCGTTCGCCATTCCGGATGGCAGCGGAGGAGAGCAGGCGACCGAGCAGTTCGTTGGCAGCACGGGGCGATCGTCCGTTCTCTGGGGTGGGCTGGTGAATCTGAGTACGCTGCTAGGCACGGGAAGCCGCCTGAGCCTGAACAATACCTTCACGCGCAGCGCCGACAATGAGGCGCGAGATGAGCTCGGCATCGATGAGGATGACGCCCGGGAGATTCGAATTCAGCGCCTGGAGTACGTCGAGCGATTCATGCGCTCGACGCAGCTCGCCGGCGAGCATCAGATCGGCGAACGGAATCGCTTCGATTGGTCGCTCACCGCCGCTGGTGTCACGCGCGAAGAGCCGGATCGCTCCGAGCTCATTTACGCATTCGACAACGATGGTTCTGCGTTCCTGTACAACGTTCCTGAGGCGGCGCTCCGCACGTTCGCGAACGTCACCGAGGACTCCTATGGCGCGAGCGGAAACTACGCAATCCGGTTCGGTGATATCGGGCGCGAGCATGCGCTGAAGTTCGGCGCGATGGGACGTTACACCACGCGTGATGCAGAGCAGACGCCGTACGACATTCGATCGGCGTCGCTTCCGCTTGACGAGCGCAAGCAGACCGCGGAGACGATCTTCGATGGCCGCTATGCCCAGGCGTCCGATTCCGTCTTCGTGGTGAACGTGCTGTTCCAGGGTGGCGCGTACCAGGCCGAGGATGTGCTGGGGGCCGGCTACGGCATGCTCGAGTACCAACTCGGCGATCGGATGCGGCTCATCGGCGGGGCACGGCTCGAGTATTCGCGCCTGCAGCTGGACGCAGCTCCGACCTTCGGCGCGCCGATTCGCGCAACGCCGACCTACACCGACGTTCTCCCAGCGCTCGCCCTGAACATTACGGTCACCGACAATCAGACGCTTCGGCTCTCCGCTTCGCAGACGCTGGCGCGTCCGGAGTATCGCGAGGTCGCGCCTATCGAGTATCGCACTCGCAACGGAGAGGTCGTGAGAGGAAATGCGAATCTCGTGCGCACGCTCATCCAGAATGCCGATGTGCGATGGGAGTGGTACCCGAATCCGGGGGAGGCGTTGAGCGCCGCCGTGTTCGCCAAGCGGTTCGACGATCCGATCGAGCGCACGTACCGTCTGACGTCCGGTACGCGGTCCACGACGTTCGAGAACGCCGACGGAGCGTTCAACTACGGGCTCGAGTTGGAGGCGCGCAAGGGACTCGGCTTCATTAGCCAGCGACTGGTCGGCGTGGCGGTGTTCTCGAACGTGACGCTCATGGAAAGCGAGATCGACCTGGCTAGCGTAGCTAATTCGACCAATCCCAACCGCGCGATGGTTGGGCAGGCGCCTCACGTGGTTAACGCCGGAGTCACCTACGCGTCGGAGACGGGGCGGTTGAGCGGTACCGTCCTGTATAACGTGGTAGGCCGCCGGATCTACGCCGCCAGCCTGCCGCCGCTGCCGGATGTGTACGAGGAGGCCCGTCACGCACTCGATCTTTCGCTGCGCATGCCGGTCACCGGTTCTCTACAGCTCAAGCTCGACGCGAAGAATCTTCTCGACGCGCCTTACGAGGTCACCCAGGGCACCGTGCAGCGCGAGTTCTACGAGATGGGTCGGGTGTTCTCCGCGGGCTTTACCTGGCAGCCGTGAGGCCGTGACAGGTCCGTGACCGGCCGGAGACGATTCGGTCACGACCGACCGGTTCTTTTACAGCGATCGCTGTTTCGTCAACCTACCAGAGGGAATTCGAATGCTGCTTATAAATCGCGCGCGCGTGGGCATGGCGCTATTGGCCACCATAGCGCTCGCAGGCTGCAGTGACGATGATGACGGTCCCATCGGACCGCCTGTAGTACCCCCGCCCGGCGCCGCGACGGTCAGCACGGACATAACGTCGAATCGCACCTTCCACGCGGAAACGAGCTACACGCTCGCCGGCTTCGTTCACGTCGCGAATGGAGCGACCCTCACCATCGAGGCCGGTACCACCATTGAGGGCACCACTGGATCGGCGCTGTTCATCATGCGTGGCGCACGTATCATGGCCGAAGGAACGGCCGCGGACCCGATCGTCATGACCTCTGACCAACCGGTTGGCTCGCGCAGGCCTGGCGACTGGGGTGGCCTGATCCTCATCGGCAATGGTGTGCTGAATCGCACCGGCTCGATCATTCTCGAGGGCACTGGTACCAGCGCGACCAATCCTGACATCGAGTACAGCGGTGGCACGACGAACACCGACAACAGCGGATCGCTTCGGTACGTTCGCGTGGAATTCGCCGGCTTCGGGCCGGCACAGAACCAGGAGCTCAACAGCTTCACCTTTGCCGCGGTCGGCAGTGGAACGCAGCTGAGCCACCTGCAGTCGCTGGCCGGTCTCGACGATTCCTTCGAGTGGTTCGGCGGAGCCGTAGACAGCAAGTATCTCGTCTCCTATGAGTCCGGCGACGATCACTTCGATGCGTCCGAAGGGTACGTCGGTCGGAATCAATACTTGATCGCGTTCCAGAGCGACATTCTGGATCCGCGCGCTGGTGCAGGCACTCCGTCGGGAGACCCGCAGGGATTCGAGCACGACGGCTGCGGTTCGGCGACGGGTGGTGGCTGCGGCAACGGCTACAACTCCGCACCGTTGACGATTCCGATGTTCGCCAACTTCACCCTGGTCGGACCTGGGCCCATACCTGAGGTCACCTCCACGTCAGGCGGTGTCGGCATGGTGCTGCGTCGCGGCGTCGGCGGTTATTTCGTGAACGGCGTCATCGCTCGCTGGCCCAAGGCCGCGATCAGCCTGCGTGACGCGGAGACGCAAACCCGTTACGCCGATGGGGACCTCATCCTCCGAAACATTCTCGTCGTCGAGACGGGCGCGACTGCCGGGGTGAACGCGCCAATCTTCGAGAGTGGCTCAGGACGCTTCGCGATCGATTCGGTCGCCGAAAGCATTGAGAAAACGGACGATGCTGACCTGACCACCGCGGAGCTGGCCAGCATTCCTGCCACGCCGACGCTGGCCGGTCTCGACTTCAGCCTGACGAGTGACGCCGAAGCGCGTACCGGCGGCACCGGAGCCTTCACCGGCACGCTGGCGACCAAGGGCGGCACTTTCGTAACGGGTACCGCATACCGCGGCGCATGGGATCCGGCCGGCCCCAAATGGTGGGCTGGCTGGACCAGCTACGCAAAGAACTAGGGGTGCGGGACGTGCGACGCGCGACGCGGGACGCCCCGACTACGGATTTCGCATCTGACGTCCATAATGGCATGATTCGCAGGGCCAGTCTCCTGCTTGCCTCAGCCGCACTCGCCTGCTCGTCAGGCGAGGCGCGCGAAGCGCGCGAGGGTGCTCCACCGCAGGTGGCAACCGCAGGAGTAGTCGACAGCATTCTGCCGCTCGAGGAAGCGCTGCTCCGTTTCCGAGCGGACCTCGTTGAAACGACCGCGCTCGAGGGTGGAGCCGCGTCGCGGGATGAGCTCGTCAGGCGATTCGTGAGCGCAGTCGAGATCCACGACACCACCGCCCTCAGGGAGATGGTGTTGTCGCGAGCCGAGTACGCGTGGCTGTACTATCCAGCGAGCACGTTCTCACGGGAGCCGCACTATCAGATGCCACAACTCAACTGGTTCCTCAACGTGGCGAGCAGCGAGAAGGGGATCACACGGGTGGTCACACGCTATGGCGGCAGCAGCCTCGAATACGCCGGCTACGAATGCCCGGACATTGCGCGAACGGACGGCGGACTGTCGTTCTGGGATGGATGCGTGCTGACCTCCAAACAGGAGGACGTTCTCAGGCGAATGCGCCTGTTCGGCTCGATCATCGAGCGGGGCGGTCAGTACAAGTTCTATTCATACGCGAACGATCTCTGACGCCGGGTGGACCGGTCAGAATGATCCGAGAAACGCGGGTGCGGCGCTGAGCGCTGCACCCGCGCCTCGCATCTGGCTCCTGAGCACCATATGTTACCGCCGCGTTACATACGCGGCGGACGATGAGGACCGCCGCGACAACTCGCGGCCCGCCCCCATCGACCATGTGCCGAGCTCGGACCAACTCGCAACTCCAGTCGTTCGCTCTCTTCGTCTCCCTCTGCTTCGCCGTCCCGCCACTGCAGCTCGGCGCCCAGGCTCCGGATGCGACCTATCCACAAGTCGCGATTCACGGCAGGCTGCACTCACAGGCGTATTTTTTCGACAGCGAAGATTATCGCGGCGTCGTCGGTGCAAGCAGCAACTTCATTATCCGCCGGGCGCGCATCAACGCCCTCGTCCAGTTGAGCGACCGGGTTTCGGTCAGCATCATGCCGTCGTTCGAGAATGCGCGAGGGCGGGGCGACTTCCGGTTGCGCGATGCCTACGTCGATCTTCGCCTGTCGAATCCCTCCGCGCCAACCGCGCTCATCCTGCGAGTTGGCCAGGAGAAGCGCCCGTTCAGCCGATTGGAGCTTTCGACCTCGAACGCGCTCCCCGGGATAGAGCGCGGGGCCGGGCCGGGGCTGATGCCGGTTCAGAGCAACGATCTGTTCGGGGGCGCGGGATATCTCTCCGATGATCTCGGCGCGGCCGTGGTGGTGACCTCGGGAGCGTTCGCTCTTCGCGCCGGGGTTTACAACGGATCCGGGGATGCGAACAAGGATGTGAACGAGGCCAAGTCCTTGGGAGCGCGCGCCACCTATGACCTATCGCCTGGACTCAGCATCGGTGGCGCGCTGTTCTCGCACGATGGCATAGTCGGAAGCGATTCATCGTTCCGCAACACCGCATTCGAGCTCGACGCGCAGTGGGGGAAGGTTGGACAGCCAGGACTCTACGCTCTCGGGGAAGTGCTTCAAGGCGCTGCGTTCAACGCGCTCGACCAGACCATGCGGGGCCTCATCGGCATCCTCGCCTACCACGTTCGGCGGGGGGGCGACGCTCCAATGCTGTTCGCGATAGAACCGGCGCTCCGCATAGACATCGCCGACCCCAATCTGGACGCGGAAAACGATGGCTCATCACTGATCGCCGGAGCTCTGGGTCTATACTTGAGCCCTCGCGCACAGGTCCGCCTGGCAGTGGAACATCAGCTCTTTCAAGCAGAGGGAGCGCCGTCGATCACCGGGTTGCGCTCGGCAGTGTTCGTCAACTTCTGACCAGAAATTCGGTGTGGAAGAGTCCGCTCGAGCGACGTGACCATCTCGTTACAGGCGGTGTCGGAGTGACTCGGCGGGGCGCCGTATCTTTCCTGGACCCATTCATTCTGGAGACTTACATCATGCGCGCAGTGGTCGCGATGATCACGGTCCTTTCCGTCCTGGGTTGCAGCCCGGGCGAGAACGGGGACTCGAGTGCTGCCCGCAGTTCGGGCAGCGTGGACCTAACCGGGGCCGGCGCTACCTTCCCGCAACCAATCTATAGCAAATGGTTCTCGGACTACGCCCGCGATAAGGGCGTTCGTATCAACTATCAGTCGATTGGCTCCGGCGGCGGCGTGCGGCAGCTTCTGGAAGGCACTGTCGACTTTGGAGCGACCGATGGCCCGATGAGCGATGAGGAGCTCTCGCGTTCCACTCGCGGAGAAATCCTGCACATTCCGACCATTATCGGCGCGGTCGTGATAGCGTACAACCTCGAGGGAGTAAGTCAGCCGCTACAGCTTACCGGCGATCTGATTGCCGACATTTTCATGGGCAGGATCACCAAGTGGAACGACGCGCGAATCGTGGCGCTCCAGCCGGGCGTGACGCTGCCAAACGAGGACATCATCGTGGTACACCGGTCCGATGGAAGCGGCACCACGTACGTTTTTACCGATTACCTGGCCAAGGTGAGTAGGAACTGGGCGAACGGACCCGGACGCGGAAAGGAAGTACAGTGGCCGGTGGGACTCGGTGGCAAGGGCAACGAGGGTGTCGCCGGACAGGTCAAGCAGACACCGGGCAGCCTGGGCTACGTCGAGTTGGCGTATGCGACGCAGAACAACCTGCAGTTTGCCTCGGTGCGGAATCAGGCTGGGAACTTCACGGCGCCAACGATCGAATCGATCAGCGCCGCGGCCGCGGGTGCAATGCAGCTGGTGGGTTCGGGCACCGATTTCCGGGTTTCGATCGCCGACGCGGCGGGTGGCGCGTCGTATCCGATTTCATCGTTCACCTGGATCATTCTGTACAAGAACCAGCCCAATGCCGACAAGGGACGCAAGCTGGTGGAATTTCTACGCTGGGCCATAACCGAGGGCCAGGAGGCGGCGGCCGCACTGGACTACGCCCCCCTGCCTGACGATGTAGTTCAGGCAATCGGGAATCGGTTGGACACCGTTCAGATCGGCGGCAGTGCATGAGTGATGGGGCGGACGCGCATCCCATCGCGTCGCCACTCGGCGGCGATGGGTTTGCGCCCGCGGCGCAAATCACCGGCGCCGCGATCGGGGACCGGATCTACTCGGTTGTCATAACGATCTTTGCGCTCTGCATCCCCCTCCTGCTTCTGCTGATCGCGCTGGAGGTGGGGATAGCCGGGTGGCCGGCGCTTCGGGAATTCGGTTTCGGGTTCCTTACTTCGAGCACGTGGAATCCGGTCACGGCGAATTTCGGCGCGGCGCCGGCGATTTACGGTACCCTCGTCACGTCGGCGATCGCGCTGATCATCGCTACGCCGTTGGCCCTCGGATCGGCGATATTCCTCTCTGAGTTCGCGCCGAGCTGGTTGCGGCAGCCGCTCGCATTCCTCGTCGACCTGCTCGCGGCTATTCCAAGCGTAGTGTACGGCTTGTGGGGCATTTTCGTGCTCGTTCCGCTGCTGCGCGAGTACGTCGCTCCGTTTTTCCGCGACACGCTGGGCCTGGCCGATACGCCGCTGTTCGCGGGCCCGACGTATGGACCGAGCATGCTTGCCGCTGGGCTGATTCTGTCGATCATGGTTCTGCCGTACATCGCCGCGGTGTCGCGAGAGGTACTGCTGGCGGTTCCCCGTTCCCAACGTGAAGCGGCGCTGGCGCTCGGCGCCACGCGCTGGGAAGCAATCTGGGGGGCGGTGCTCCCGTTCGCGCGCACGGGCATTCTGGGGGGTGTCATCCTCGGACTCGGCCGTGCGTTAGGCGAGACGATGGCGGTGACGATGGTGATCGGCAACCGGCACGACATTTCCGCTTCACTGCTCGCTCCCGGGTACACGATGGCTTCGCTCATCGCCAACGAGTTCACCGAAGCGTCAGGCGACATGCACCTGTCGGCATTGATGGCGGTTGGCTTCGTGCTGTTCGTCATCACCCTGATAATCAATGCCATCGCGCGGTGGCTGGTCTGGCGTGTTTCGCGAAGCGGAGGACGCGTGTGACTTCGCCCCCCAGGGTTCCGCACCGGCACCGGCGCACGCATCCCAGCGAAGGCCAGCGCGCATTCGCCGCTCGTACCCTGCAGACGGTCGGGCGCCGCAAGTTGGTGAACTGGGTGATGACTGGGCTTCTCTCGCTGGCCGCGCTCATCGCCACCGTGCCCCTCGTCCTGATCTTCTTTCACCTGCTGCAGCAGGGCGCCAGCGCCGTCGAGTGGCACTTCTTCACGAATCTGCCGCAGCCGGCCGGGGAGGAGGGCGGCGGCATGGCCAATGCCATTGCCGGTACGGGCATGCTGATCGGAATCGCCAGCGCGATCGGGCTTCCGATTGGCATTGGCGCGGGGCTGTTCCTCGCCGAGCGCGGGAGCACCCGCCTGGCAACCCTCGTGCGGTTCCTCTCCGACGTGCTGAACGGACTTCCGTCGATCGTGATGGGGATCTTCGCTTGGCAGGTTATCGTGCGTCCGATGGGACGCTTCTCGGCGCTGGCGGGAGGGATAGCCCTCGGCGCGATGATGGTCCCGATGGTGACGCGCACCACCGAGGAAATGGTGCGCCTGGTGCCTGTGTCGCTCCGCGAAGCGGCGTTGGCGCTAGGTTATGCCCGGTGGCGAACATCGCTCTCGATAGTGCTGCGCACTGCCACGGCCGGAATCGTGACCGGTGCACTGGTCGCCATCGCCCGCATTGCCGGCGAAACCGCGCCGCTCCTGTTCACCGCGCTCGGGAATCAGTTCTGGTCGCTGGAGATCGACGAACCGATTGCCGCGCTACCGTTGCAGATCTTCACCTACGCTGTCAGCCCATATGATGACTGGCACGCCCAAGCCTGGGCCGGGGCCCTCGTCCTCATCACGCTCGTCCTCCTCATCAGCGTCGCCGCGCGATACGCAACGCGAACGCGATTCACAGGCGGACATGATTGAGGCACCTCTGGCCAAGGCCGCGGCACGGCGAACCTCCGACGAAACCGTCGAGCCCCGCGCATCGGGGCCACCGCGCACTCGCATCGAGGTTCGCGACCTGACTGCGTACTTCGGACCTAACCGGGCCATTCAGGATGTGTCGATGCGCATAATCGACCATCATGTGACAGCGATCATCGGACCCTCGGGATGCGGAAAATCGACGTTCCTGCGATGCCTCAACCGCATGCACGAAACGGTGCCGACGGCACGCGTCACCGGAACGGTGAAGCTGGATGGACAGGACATCTATGCGCGCGGCGTGAATCCAATCGCCGTGCGCAAGCACATCGGTATGGTGTTCCAGCGCCCCACTCCCTTTCCTACTATGTCGGTGCGTGACAATGTCGCCGCCGGCCTGCGCGTCATGCCGGCCCACAGGAACCTGTCACGCAAGAAGGTGGACGGGATCGTGGAGCAGGCCCTGCGCCGCGCCGCCCTCTGGGAGGAGGTAGAGGATCGCCTTACGACGAGCGCCGTCGCCCTGTCCGGTGGCCAGCAACAGCGACTGTGCATTGCGCGCGCACTGGCTACCGAGCCCGACGTGCTGCTGCTCGACGAGCCGACCGCCTCGCTGGATCCGCTCAGCACGCAGAAGGTCGAGGAGCTCCTGTACGAGCTGCGCCGGGACATAGCGGTGGTCATCGTCACGCACAACATGCAGCAGGCCGCCCGCGTCTCCGACTCCACCGGGTTCTTTCTGATGGGTGAACTGGTGGAGATGAGCGATACGAAAACGCTGTTCACCGCCCCGTCCGACGAACGGACGGAGGCGTACATTACGGGAAGGTTCGGATGAGGGAGGAACGAGAGATGAGAAATGCGAGATGCGAGAAGTGCGGAACTGCGCTGTTCTCGCATTTCGCACTTCGCATCTCAGTCGTGGAGCCGTGCCGGCGATGACAGCTGCTACCCAGTCACCGTCGCACCAAAGGGGCGATGATGCCCACGCCGGCACCATCACAGCCGACCGGTTTTCCTTCTGGTATGGGCAGAAGCAGGCGCTGTTCGACATTTCGATGACCATTAGTCCGCGGAACATTACCGCGCTCATTGGACCATCAGGATGTGGCAAGTCGACGTTCCTGCGGTCGGTGAACAGGCTGAACGATCTCATCCCGGGCGTGCGCACCGAAGGAAAGGTCCTCCTCGATGGAAACGACCTCTATCGGAGCTCGCTGGACGTCGTCGCTCTCAGGCAGCGCGTCGGGATGGTCTTCCAGCGATCCAATCCGTTCCCAAAGAGCATCTACGATAACGTCGCCTACGGACCTCGGATCAACGGCATACGCGACCGCCCTGCGCTCGACGAGATCGTGGAGGGGTCCCTGCGGCGTGCCGCGTTATGGGACGAAGTGAAGGATCGCCTGCGCAAGAGCGCGCTGACGCTCTCTGGTGGCCAGCAGCAGCGGCTGTGCATCGCCCGCGCACTGGCGAACGATCCCGAGGTGCTGCTTCTGGATGAGCCCGCATCCGCTCTCGACCCGATCGCCACCCAACGGATCGAGGAGCTGCTCTACGATCTCAAAAGCGAGTTGACGGTGGTGATCGTCACGCATAACCTGCAGCAGGCCGGGCGCGTCGCCGATTACACGGCTTTCTTTTACCTCGGGAACCTGGTGGAAGTCGGAGAGACGAGCGCGCTGTTCACCCGTCCACGAGAAGAGCGTACCGAAGCGTATATCACCGGGAGATTCGGATGACAGCGGTCCAGTCATCGGCGGGATTCCGCCACTTTCACGAGCAGCTAGACACTCTCAAGCAGCGGCTGCTCGACATGTCCGAGCGGGCCGAGGCGCTGGTCGATCTCGCCGTCGAGGCGCTGCTCAAGCAGGACCAGGCCACCGCCGAGGCGGTCATCGAGGGCGATCACGAGGTGGATCTGCTCGAGATCGAGATCGAACACATGGCGATCGCGCTACTCGCCTTGCAACAGCCAATGGCGCGGGACCTCCGCTTCATCATCGGTGCGATCAAGGTCTCGAGCGATCTGGAGCGGGTAGGCGACCATTCCGTCAACATCGCGCAGTCGGCGCTTCGCCTTACGGGAATGCGTGCGTCGATCATGCCAAGCCCCGAGATAGAGGACATGGCGCGGCGCGCGCGGAAGATGCTGGCCGATGCGCTCGACGCTTTCATTCGCGGCGACGGAGCCCTGGGGCGCGCCGTATGCGCTTCCGACGATGCGGTCGACTCGCTGCACGACAGCGTTTTCCGGATTCTCGTCACCCACATGATGGAAGACCCGCGCGCTATTTCGCCGGCGATGGAGCTGTTCCTGGTGAGCCGCAACCTCGAGCGCGTCGCCGACATGGCGACCAACATCGGAGAGGATGCCGTTTTTCTGGCCGAAGGAAAGCAGATCAAGCATCATTTCGAGGACCGGAGCAGCGGCACACGCGAGAAAGCCTGAGACGTCCGCGGTAGAGCGCGCGATTCCGGAGCCCGCGACCAACGGTCGTGGACGCCGCGAGGGCAGCGTGCGGCTGGCGGCGATCGACATCGGTTCCAACTCCATCCGCCAGATCGTCGCCGACGTATCACCGGCAGGGGAGATCCGCGTAGTCGACGAAATGAAGGCGTCTCCTCGCCTCGGAGCGAGGCGAGGCAATGACGGAGCGCTCGATACGCACGCCGTGCACCGCGCGGTGGAGACGGTCGCTCGCATGGCGACGCTCGCCAGGCAGATCGGCGCCGAGCGGATCGTAGCGGTGGCAACGAGTGCTGTGCGCGATGCTCCCAACGGCCACCTGTTCGCCCAGCGGGTCAAACGCGAGGCGGGCATCGACGTTCGCGTTCTGGACGGCTCGGAGGAAGCGCGGCTGTCCTGGCGCTCGGCGCTGGCGCATTTCGACCTGGCGGCCGGCCGGAGCGCCGTGCTCGACATTGGCGGCGGCTCGCTCGAGATCGCGCTATCGGCCGACGGCGTCATCGAGCACCTGCTGTCCCTTCCACTCGGCGCTCTGCGCCTGACAGAAGAGTTTCTCAACGCTGGCAGCGGGCGTGCTGAAGTCAAGGCCCTGCGCAAGCACATTCGCGGCGCGCTCAAGACCACCATCCGGGCGCGCGACTGGCGCGGAGCGCAGATCATTGGGTCCGGCGGGACGTTTACCAACCTTGCGGCAATGGTGCTCGCCAGGCAGGAAACGCCAACGCAGTCGGTGCACGAAACGCGAGTCAGCCGCGCCGATGTCGAGCACCTGCTCTTCAACATGCAGTCGATGACCATCCCCGAGCGGATGAGCATCCCCGGCCTGCATTCCGACAGGGCAGACATCATCGTCGCCGGACTGGCGGTCGTCGCCGAAGTAATGGCGCGCGTGGACGCCAACGTGCTCGTCGTTTCCAGCTTCGGAATCCGTGAAGGGCTGTTGCTGGAATCGGCGCGCATCGC
>JBPCLX010000312.1:0-4719 GCA_051002815.1 Gemmatimonadaceae bacterium | reverse complement strand
AATTCAAGACAAAGGGGCGATGCGCGCTCTGCTGCTCGGGTGCACTGCATGCAAGACCGCCATTTTGCGGACGGGCCTGCGGCCGGAGCACGGTCCGCGTTCGAGGCGCCAGGACCGGCTGTGCTGGAAACGGGCTTCAGGTAATGATTTTCGCGGCATGACGAGTCGCGCGTGATGGGAATATTGTTGACAGTGTGACAGGAGTAGTGCAATTGTAGGGCGTCAACTTGTGACCCTCTGCCGTTCGGCGAGGTGCTCCGATGCGGCAAGCCGCCGGATATCCGCAAGGAGCTGTGCGATGGACGTCAGGACGATGATAAGGATCGTTCGTTTCGGATTCGCAGTAGTGGTCTTCAGCGCTCTTTTCTTTGGCGCGCAGACGGTATGGGGCAGCATTACGGTAGAATCAGCATGCTTGTGGCACCCTCCGACCTTTCTTGGCACCTGTTCCAATCAGCTGGAGTGCCAAGGATTGTGCGACCAGTACAACCCCGAGCCGTGGGTCGCCGGTGAGTGCAGGGATGGCTGTTGCAGCTGTCTCACCTGACGCAACCGCCCATTGCGTGGTCGGCCTGGAAGCCGCAGGCGCGGTGCATGAGCCGAGCAACGCTGCTAGCCGCTGGCATTCTCATGGCTGCCGGATGCACGGGCACCGAGCGGCGGCTTCCTACGGACACTTCGCCTGACACGACAGGCGGCATACAGCGAGCGTCACTGGAGCTGCACCTCATGGCCCAGGCGGCGGATTCGCTCGTCGTCGGAGCGCTCGCGTGGGGGCAAGGCATTCCGTTTGCCGAGGTGACGGTGCGCCGCAGCGGGAGTAGCACTGTGTCGACCCTAACGGCCGATGCAAGCGGGCGTGTAACGTTTACTGGCTTGCTGCCGGGCGTCTATGCCGTGAATGCCCTCAGGACGCTCTCCCCGGCCGAACGCGCCGTGCTGCCGGGTGCGCTTCAGGAAATCGATGCCGTTGGAGGAACGTTGATCGTCTCCGTGGGCGTGCCCTCCACCAGCGCGTCGCTCTCGATGTTGAGCGCGCGGCGCGGCACACTCGTCATCAGCGAGCTGTGGAGTGGCGATCTTGCCGTTGGCAACGGCTTCTACGACGACGGGGATTATCTCGAGCTCTTCAACAACTCGGACGCCCCGGTAAACCTGGCGAATATGCTCGTCGTGTCTGGGTTCCCGGGGTCCTACGACAATCCACCATTTACCAGTTGCAACATCAGCACCGAGCTGCAGCGGGATTCGCTTGGTATCTGGGCGACGTTCGTTTATGCGTTTCCATCCACCGCCGGGTCTTTGTTGCCCGGCCGGCACGTGCTCCTCGCGACTGATGCGATCGACCACACTCTTATCACCGACCTCGCCTACGACCTCTCGGCCGCTGACTTCGAATTCCGGGGCAACTCTGATGTGGACAATCCCGCGGTGCCGGATATGGTCAGCGTCGGGCCGCGTGATGGCGGAACGCCGACTGGTCACGGGCTATCATTCTATAACAGCAGCCCCGTTGTTGCTCTCGCAGAAGCACTCGATGTAAGCACACTTCCGCGAGTCACTGCGGCAGTCGGCGGCGAATGGGTCCGTATTCCTCGAACGGCGATTCTGGATGTGCTTTCATGGACCTACGGGCAGGCCCCGACCGCGCCATCCTGCGGTCCGCCTGTGCACGATTCGTTGGATGGTCAACAGGCGCGTCTCATCGGCAACTGGTCCGTGGATCTGCGCTCGATAACGCGTCGATCGGTGAGTTTGACGGCCGACGGAAGACCGGTACTGTTGCGCACTCGATCGAGCGCCAACGACTTCGTCGCCGCCCAACCGTCGCCGGGGCGGGTGCCGTAGTTCGAGAATCAGGGAAGCGGCGATCGTGGCCCGGGATCAGGCGCTGACGAATGCCGATTCTGAGCTGATGCCCGATCCATTCGACGTGTTTCTGTCGTCGCCGGCGATCATGGGCAGCACCGTTTTCCTTGGCAACGGCGATCAGAGGTGTACGCGATCGATGCGCAGACTGGAGCGTTGAAGCGGCATTCGCCACCGGCGATGTGGTTCAGTGTCGCCGGCCGTGACAGGTGGTTGTTGTTTTCGTCGCACCGACGTCAGGCGCAGTCATACTCGACGTGCAGGAGTCGCCGATCCCTCCAGTCAGCTTCCGAAACGTCCTCGAAGCATCCCGCGCAGGTCCACGATCTGCCGTCCTGACGCCGTTTCGCCCTCGCGCCGCGCGTCAGGCTGCGCCGCCGGCCCTGCCGACCGCCGCTGCATCCGCTTCCGCACGTCCGCATCAATGAACCGCGACAGCTGCGCCATCGAGTAGTCCGCTCCCCACCGCGACCCGTAGACGTTGACAGGGAACACAACCGAAAGCGCGTGACGCGCGCGGGTCATCGCGACGTACATGAGCCGACGCTCCTCCTCTGCTTCCTCGTCATCGCGTAATGCACGCGATGATGGGAACCAGCCGTCCGCTGCCCAGACCAGAAACACCGCATCCCACTCGCACCCCTTGGCGCTGTGCGCGGTGCTGAGGATGAGCAGATCGTCCTCCCCGGTTGTCCCTTCCGCAAGGTCCTGCGTTGAACTCGGCGGCGCCAGCGCCAGCTCTGCCAGGAACAGCGCACGATCCGGATGTCCGGCGGCAATCGACTCCAGCTGATCGAGGTCGGAAAGTCGCGGCTCCGGCCGATCGTACTTCTCCCGCAGGATCGCATCGTATAGCGTCCGCACCCGGGCGATTTCCACCGCCAGTTCACGGCCGCCTGACGGCGGTGGAACCGTCAGCTCGGCAAGCAGCGTGGTGAGCCGGTCGACTGCCTCACGAGCGCGCGCCGGCAGGCGCCAGAGCGCGAGCGAGTCACCGTCCCACCCGTGGTCGGACAGCCAGTTCATTGCCCCGCGCGCCGTCACCTCCCCGATGCCGGGAAGTAGGCGCAGTATACGAAACCAGCTCACCTCGTCCCGCGGATTCTCCAGCACGCGGAGAAACGCCAGGACGTCCTTTACATGCGCGGCCTCGAGAAACTTGAGGCCCCCCCATTTCTCGAACGGGATCTTGCGCGCGGCAAGTTCGATCTCGAGGTCCGCCGACATGTAGCCGGCGCGGAAGAGCACAGCCATCTCCCGAAGCGGCGTTCCCTGCTCGTTGCGGGCGAGGATCTCGTCGACCACCCAGCGCGTCTGCTCGCTCTCGTCGTGCGCGGTGACGAGCGACGGCGCCTCGCCGCTCCGCTTGTCGGTCCACAGCGTCTTGGTGAACCGCTCGCGCGCCTTCGCGATGAGCGCGTTCGTCACGTCGAGGATGGGCTGCGTCGAGCGATAGTTGTGCTCGAGCGTCACGACCGTCGTGCCGGGGAACTGCTCGGGGAACTGCAGGATGTTCTTGAAGCTCGCGCCGCGAAAGGCGTAGATGCTCTGCGCGTCGTCACCGACGACGGTGATGTTGCGGTGCGTGCCGCACATGCCGCGCAGCACCCTCGCCTGGAGCGCGTTGGTGTCCTGGTACTCGTCGATGAGGACATGGTCGTACAGTCCCGCGATCCGGTCGCCGAGTTCGGGCGCCTGCTCGAGCATCCCCGCCCAGAACAGCAGGAGGTCGTCGTAGTCCACCAGGTTCCGCTCTGCCTTGCGAGCGGTGTACGCCTCGAAGACCTTCATCACCTCGGGCAGGTCCTGCTCGAATTGCGGCAGCTCGCCCTTCAGGATTTCGGAGACGGGGATCTCGGTGTTGATGTGCCGCGAGTAGACGAAGTGGAGCGTCTCCTTCTTGGGGAACCGCGACGCGCGCTCGCCGAACCCTAACGCCGAACGCGCGATTCCCATCAGATCCTCGGAATCGCCCTGGTCGAGGATCGAGAAGTTCTTAGCGATCCCGGCGCGTTCGCCGTAGGCGCGGAGCAGGCGGTGCGCGGTGGCGTGAAAGGTGCCGCCATGCACGCGCGATCCGGTGCTCCCTACCAGCCGCTCGACGCGTCCGAGCATCTCGCGCGCGGCGCGGCGGGTGAAGGTGAGCAGCAGGATGCGATCGGGGCGCACGCCGCGCTCGATCAGGTGCGCGACGCGATAGACGAGCGTGCGGGTCTTTCCCGTGCCGGCGCCGGCGACGATGAGCAGCGGCCCATCGCCGAATTCGGCGGCGGCGCGCTGCTCGGGGTTGAGATCGGCGGTGAGGGCGCCGGCGCCGGGGCGCGGAGGGGCTTCGGAATGCACGCTGCAATATACGATGCGGCGCCCTGCCAGTCCGGCCTCGAGTAACGCATGCCGGCGCCAATCCTCGCGGCCCCCGTTTCGGAGTTGTGGCGACGTGGATCGAGCGTAACTTCCCGGCATGGACGAGCCGAAATCAGTCAGCCGCCGGTACAGCGACCGCGAGATCGCACTGATCCTCACACGCACCGCCGAGATGCAGGCGACGCGCGCGGCGGAGTCGGAGATCACCGCCGGCCTCACGCAGGACGAGCTGGAGCAGATCGCCCACGAGGCGGGGCTCGATCCACGCTACGTGCGCTCGGCGATCAGCGAGCTGGATGCCGGCCGGGGGACGCGCCAGTCGCGGTGGCTGGGCGGATCAACGTGGATCCAGCTGGAGCGGTCGGTGGCGGGTGAGGTGCCAGAGCGCGAGTACGAGGCGCTGGTGGAGATGATCCATCGTACGTTAGGCGAGGCCGGCCAGCCGTCGGTGCTGGGCCGCACGCTCAGATGGATCGCGCTCACGTC
>JBPCLX010000311.1:0-2912 GCA_051002815.1 Gemmatimonadaceae bacterium | reverse complement strand
GCGAGTGTACGCACCATATCGGCTGCGCCGGCCAGGAGTGGCGGCGGATAACTCAACAGCGCCGCGTCTACGGCCTCGCATGCCGCGGCTACGTGCTCACAGTCCTCGGGCCGTTCGATATCGAGCTGCATGAGCATCCAGCGGATGCGCTCGGCGGTGGTGTAACCGCGGTGTTCCTCTTTCCACCAGCGATGTGCTTCGGCGCCTGACGCCTCGTAGGCTGCGAGCAGTTCGCGTTCACTGGGAGAGCGGTCGAGCGCTGTCAGCAGCTGCTGAAAGGCAGCGAGCCCCGACTCGGCTCTTTCCGGCACCGCGGTGCCGTCGTACAACGTGTCCCAGTAGTCGAAGGTCAGCGCCCGAGGTAACGGACGCGCCCGCGATTCGGCGGGCGCATTTGGGCGATCTGCGGTCGAGCTCAGCGCTGCGGCCGCCCGGGTGGGGTCTCGCTCTCGAAGACTTCCTTGTTCCTTGCGATAAAGCCGGTGAGGTTCGAGGGCACGTCCTCTTCGGGAAATATCGCCGTAACTGGGCACTCGGGCTCGCACGCCCCGCAGTCAATGCACTCGTCAGGATGGATGTAAAGCTGGTCCGGCCCCTCGTAAATGCAGTCGACGGGACAGACATCAACACAGGCGCGATCCTTAACACCAATACATGCTTCGGTTATGACGTATGTCATTCGGGTATCTGACTTTGAAATCCGGTCATGCCGGTCCGCCTGAATTATAACATCCGGGAGTTACGGAAAGCGTAGGGAGGCTCCCCTCCGCCCCCGCGCGAAGGCCATTGAGCCGGCGCTCGCGCTACCCAGCGCAAACGCCGCGCCTCGGGACTCAGCCTGCGGGCCATCGTCGCTTGTGCGAGTGACCGCATCTGGCGGCGGTCGAACTTGCCGCCGCAGTGCGTTCCGAGTCGGCTCACGCTCGCCATGGCGGGAGCGCGCCACTCTTCCGCTGTAGGTCGGGATTGTGGCGGTAGAGCGTGGCGGTCTTGCCGATTACCTGCACCACCTCGGCGCCCACCTGTTCGGCCAGTTTGTCGGCGACCTCGCTTGCAGGCAACTCTCCCTGCCGTGGGAGCGCGACCTTCACCAGTTCGTGAGTTCTGAGCGCATCGTCCAGCGACGAGATCACGGTCTCGGCCACACCGCCCTGGCCCAGATGGACCAGCGGCCGCAGGTGGTGGGCTTCTGCGCGCAGTTCGGCGCGTTCCTTACTGGTAAGGCTCATTGACGCTGGTGGAATCGGTGGTCAAAAATGGCAGCGGGTTGACCGGCACCCCCTCCCAGTAACGCCCGCTCTCGTGCATCAACATCATCTGGAAGTGGAGGTGCGGCGTATTGGGCGGTGCATTCCCCGTCGTCCCGACGAATCCTATCGTGTCGCCACGGGTGAGCGGGCGTCCGGCGTTCAGACCAACTGCATAGCGATCCAGGTGCGCATAGTAGTAGACCAGCCGCTCGCCCGGATCGGTGGCATAGATGGTCAGTCCTCCCGACCTGTTCTCCGACACGCGAAGCACGCGTCCGTCATCGGCGCTCAACACCGGCGTTCCGCGCGGCGCCATGATGTCGAGCGCATCGTGCGTGCGGGAGCCGCGCCGCGCGGAGAACCAGTCGGCAATGCCGCTCGCCTCGACCCCGGCCACCGGTACGATCAGGCGGCGGCCGGCGAGCGCCAGCCGCGCCTCATCCGCGGCCGTTAGCCCGGCAGTGGCGTCAGGCAGGCGCGCGGGTTCCGGTACGGGTGCGGGCGGTCCGGCGGCCGGCGCGGGAACAGCCGCGCACGCGGACGACAGGACGATGAGCAGCGCGGCCGCAACGGAAAGGACAAGGCGGCCGAGACGGAGCTGGTCACGGGAGCATCGCACGATGGGCTAAATTATCCCGGTCCGACTATTCGCGACACTCCATCCCTCACATTTGTCTCTTCGTCCGCGCACCGCGCCAGAGCTCGTCGACGCGGCGGTATCGCTCGCCCGCTCGACCTACGGGCGGCTCATCACCCTGGCCACGCTGGCCTACCTTCCAACCGCAATCGTACGCCTGATCGGTCTGCGACCGTCTGCAGACGGTACGGTGCAGGCAGTAGACCTCTTCCTGATCGTGCACGACCTGGTGTGGCAGTCGCTCGGATGGGCGGCGATTCTCGTCGTTCTCGCGCAACGATATCTCACCGACCGAGCTGATCTGGGGGTCGCCATACGCACCGTTCACGGAGATGCATGGCGCATAACGATCCTGGGTGTTCTTTCGTCGCTGCTCGTGTACGTGGGGCTGGCACTTTTCATCGTACCCGGCTTGTACTTCATGGTCCGGTTCTTCGCCATTCCCCAGACGCTGCTGTTCGAACGGACGACGCTGCGTGAAGCGCTGCTTCGGTCACTATCGCTCTCGCGTCACGACCAGCTCCGGCTCGCCGTTGCCTCTGCGATAGCGCTGGCGATAGGCCTGGCGCTCTGGTGGGGAATTGCCGCGGCGGTGGAGCCGTTGGTGCCGGCGAAGTGGCACGCCGACCTCATAGCCGGCGCCGTGCAGCTATTCATCGAGCCGTTTCTTGCCGCGGTATGGCTGCTGTTCTACTTCGATGTCCGGATGCGCATCGAGGGATTCGATGTGCAGCGGGAGATGGAGGGGACGGCTCCGATCGGGGGCTGAGCGTGTCCAATTGCGAAGTGCGAATTGCGAAGGGGCCAAGTGCGAAGTGCGAAGTGCGAAGAGAACGTGTCAACACGACAACTCGCCGTTGCCTTCGCAATTCGCACTTCCGCTCTCTTCGCAACTCGCCTTCCGCACTTCGCCCTTCGCCCTTCGCCCTTCGCCCTTCGTAATTCGCACTTCAGTTCACCAGCGCGCGATTCCTCCCGCCGTCGCCCAAACCCTGCTCGAGCGCCATCTCCGCAATCTGTTCGTC
>JBPCLX010000310.1:0-3038 GCA_051002815.1 Gemmatimonadaceae bacterium | reverse complement strand
CGGCCGCCTGCCACTGCCCAACGACGGTATCGAGCTTTGCCAGCATCTCATCCGATGGATACTGACCGAGAATCCCCATTCTACGGGAGAGGGGATTTCCGTAGAAGGCGATGATCCGGCGGTGCGGAAGGATCGCACCGGGGAGCGGATCGGGACCCGCCACAGGCCAGCCTGGATTGGCCGAGCCGGCGCGTATCGCGGCGCGAAGGGAAATACTGTCGCGTTTGGATCGGCCCGCAATGAGTGGAAGAGGCGGAAGTGGTGTCGCGGTATCCGACGCCGCTACCCTCGCGATCGTATCTCCCGGCTCGCGCTCGATTGTCGTCGTTGCCGAGTCCGCGGTGCGAGTTACGGGGTTGGGAGGGGTGTCGACCTGTACGGCAAAAGGGGCAGAATCGGGCGGAGGCGTCAGTGCTGCCAGTGTGCTCTCTCCGTTCAGCGCCGGTTCGGCAGCGCCGGAGTCTGGCGTGACGGTTCGAGGTGGCGCGGTGCATGCCGACGTGGCGACTGATACCGCCAACGTGGCGAGCAGCAGCGGTGCGCGAGGCCAACGATTGGTCAAAAGTCCGGCTGGTATCATGCAATTCACTCTAACGCCGCCGCCACGCCGGGGAAATGCCAAACATCACTTTTTCGAAGCAGTTACCATGGACGGGTGTTCAGCTTTTGCGTTGGGTAATCACGTTTGATGCACTCGCAACGCTCCAACTACCAGCAAGAGCAGTTCATGATTCCGAATTTTGCCGCGGAGGTCGCTGAGGTTGCGCGGCGTACGCGAGAGTTTTCGAAAGGACTCAGTTAGTTGGCCCACGAAATCAGATGAGTGATTGGAAGACGACTTTCGGCCGGCGTCAACTCCGGTGCAATAACTGCCGTCACTGATCCATTTCGAAGTGCCTCCGCGAACCTCCGGGTGACCTCCGCGATGGCCGTCATTCCGGCGAAAGCCGGAATCCAGCGTCCTGCTCGATGCAGGAAACCGTCTGCGCGTTGCGAGTGTCGTACGTTGACGGCAACTTCCTTCAGACTCTGTAGAGAGACGATCTCACATGCCCGCTTCGGAGCCTCTCCCACTCGTGAAAGGTACGCTCGACGTGCTGGTGCTCAAGGCACTGGCGTGGGCGCCCATGCATGGGTTCGAGATAACCACATGGCTGGAGGAACGGTCGGGCGGAGGGTTGGGTGTCGAAGACAGCGCCCTCTATCAGGCGCTGTACCGTCTGGAGGAACGAGAGTTGGTGCGCGCCGAGTGGGGTGTCACTGGGAACAATCGAAGGGCGCGCTATTACCACCTGACTGCCGACGGCAAGGCGCACCTCCGGACCGAGACCACCAGGTGGGTACGGTACGCCGAGTTGGTGACCGGCGTGCTCACCGGCAGGCGGCAGCGGGCATAACGAGGATGCACCGATGATCCGTCCCGGAATCCGGCGCGCATTTCGCCTGGCGCTCCGCCGCCGCGACGACGTCGCCGAGCGCGTAGACGACGAGATCTCGCTGCATCTCGATTTGCGCGCGGCGCAGCTGGAACGTGAAGGGCTTTCGCCGATTGCCGCGCGAGCGGAAGCGGAGCGCAGGTTCGGCGGCGAGGAAGCGGCGCGACGCGCGCTGGTGCAAACGGCATCTCATCGGGAGACGACCATGCATGGACGGGAATGGCTCGCGGCACTGTGGCAGGATGTGCGGCACGCCGTGCGAGGGATTCGCCGCGAGCCGGCGTTCGCGGTACTGGTCACTATCACTCTCGCGCTAGGCATCGGCGCCAATGCCAGCATGTTCGGCATTCTCGACAGGCTGTTGCTGCGGGGCCCCGAGCATGTGGTGGAGAGCGAGCGCATCGCTCGGCTGTACCAGACCACTGTGCCGCCGGGCATTGGCGAGTTCACCGGCTCGACGGTGGGCTATGTGACTTACGATGACCTGAGGATCGGCACACGGGTGTTCTCACAGGTTGCTGCCTACACGGGTGCAAGTGATATGACGCTGGGGGAGGGCGAGGACGCGGAGCAGGTGCCGGTGCGATGGGTTACCTGGTCGTACTTCCCGCTGCTGGGAGTTCGTCCGGCTCGCGGCCGCTTTTTCGGCGAGTCCGAGGACCGCCCTCCAACAGGGGAGGCGCTGGCGGTGCTCGGTCACGGGGCATGGCAGCGCATCTTTGGCGGTGACCCGGCGGCCGTAGGCCAGGAGGTGACGTTAGGTGGCCGGAAGTACGCGATCGTGGGAATCGCGCCCGAGTCGTTCGCCGGCCATGCTCGCGAGGCGACCGACTTCTGGCTCCCTGTATCGGCCCGGGTGCCGCAGCCGACCGAGGATTGGGCAACGACCCGATTTGCGCAGTGGCTGGAGGTGATCGCGCGCCTCGAGCCGGGAGTCACGCTCGATCAGGCCACTGCTCAAGCGACCGCGGCGCACCGTAGCGCTTACGACGGGTCAGTCGACTACGAGGCCGAAGCGACGCTGTCGATGCGGCCCCTCTGGTTCGACCCCAGGGGCCGGGAAGCGCTCGAAGTGACGGTATCGAGGTGGCTACTCGGCGTTTCGGTGATCGTGCTGCTCATCGCATGCGCGAACGTGGCGAATCTGCTCCTCGCTCGCGCGGTGAGGCGGCGGAGGGAGATCGCCGTTCGCCTCGCACTCGGGATCGGGCGCGGGCGGCTGCTGCGGCTGCTGTTGCTCGAGGGTCTACTGCTGGCGGGTGCCGGGGGTGCGGCCGGGGTGCTGGTGTCTATCTGGGGCGGCCAGTTCGTACGAGCGACGCTGTTGCCCAACGTGGAGTGGACCGGCGGGCCGGTGGATGGACGGATGCTTTTGTTCACGGCGGCGGCGACGATGCTGACCGGCATCCTGGTGGGCCTGCTTCCGGCGCTCATGGCCAGCCGTCAGAACCTGACGAGCGCGCTCAAGGAGGGTACTCGTCAGGCGGGAAGCGCGCGAGGCGGCGTAAGGATCGGCCTTACGGTGGCGCAGGCCGCGCTTTCGATGGTGTTGCTGGTGGGAGCGGGGCTCTTCATCCAGAGCCTGCGCAACGTGCGCAACCT
>JBPCLX010000309.1:0-3418 GCA_051002815.1 Gemmatimonadaceae bacterium | reverse complement strand
AGTCGTGCCGCTTGCCCGCCCGGCGGCGAGCGAGCGCCGCCGGTGTCGCTTCCGTGACGGCCCTGACGAGCTTCTCGTGCGACGACTCCAGTAACGCAAGATCCTCCCGCCAGGCGGCATCGCTTGGAGAGGGCGTGGCCGGCCACCAGGAGCGGCGAAGAGGGCGCTCAAATCGTTCGCGCGAGCCGGTGAGCCGGTTGCGCACGACGTGCTTGCCGTACGCGATGTGCAGCACGAGCTCCCAGATCGTGTTCCGGTCGGCAGCTACGCGAAACTGGGCTTCCTCGAGGGTGCAGTTCCGAAGCGTGGCGCGCAGCGAGGGACCATGCCATGCAGGGCCCGTGTGCGCTTCCTCGAGGGCCCGCACCAACGCCAGGTTTTCGATCGCGGGCCTGCTACCGCCGCGCTTCAGGGCATTCGCCGACGCCATTCGCGCCATGAACAGTCTCCTCGTCTGTGCAGGATCAATCGATGCGGCCGAGCTGGGCCACCGTGCGCGCGTTTACCTCGGTGCCGGTGTTGAGCGTGGACTGCCGCTCGAACAGCACGACCTCGCACTCGTCAGGCGCGACCGGAAGATGCTCGACGCCACGCGGCACGATCAGAAATTCACCCGGCTCGATCCAGACGTCACGATCGCGAAACCGCATCAGCAACCGGCCGGTAACGACGAGAAAGAGTTCGTCCTCCTCTTCGTGATGATGCCAGACGAACTCACCATGCAGCTTGACGAGCTTCACGTGCATGTCGTTCACTTCGCCGGCGATCCGCGGGTTCCAGTGGTCGTCGATGCGAGCGAATGCACGACTCAGGTTGACAGGGTTCATTGCGGGGAGCGGGAAGGGGGAGCGGGGAGCGGGGAGCGGGGAGCGGGGAGCGGGAAATGGGAAACGGGGGAAAGTGAGCTGACCGACGCGCTATTTCCGAAAGGGCGCGCCGTTCTCCATTCCCGTTTCCCATTTCCCATTTCCCGTTCATTGTGCACTGTCCGACGCGCCTTCAAATGGTATCGCGGTGGCGGGGACACGCAGTGATCGGGGAAGCGACTCGCGCATCCCTTCCAGCAGCCGCAAATCATGATAGGCCGACGAGTGAAGCCACGGGAGCCCGTCGATTCCGAGCCGCGCCGCGTCGGAGAAGAGAGCGGCCGCTCGAATCGTGTCCCCGACGATCGCGGCGAGACGGGCGCGGTAATGGGCGTGCTCCCCCGTTCGTGTGGCGCGGCGTCTCCGAGCAGCGCCTCGGCGCGTGCGTCGCCAGCTCGCGCCGCACTGAGCGCCGCCAGCCCGCGGTATTGCAGCCGCTCCGGAAAGTCGCGGCGCAATTCCACCAGTACGCCGGCTGCATCATTCCACTTCCGCTGATCGTAGAGCGCGCTGCCCAGCCAGTAGCGATGGGCACGCTCGTCAGGCACGACCGTCAACTGCTGCCGCAGCCACCGCTCGCCCCGAGCGAGAAGGCGTTCACCCTCCTGGCTATATCCGTGGGACAGCAGCTCCTCACCGGCGACGACCAGCTCCGCGCCCTGTGACCAGTAGGTCGTTGGTGGCAGCGCCGCCGCCCCGTCGACCAGCGAGTCGACGGCGTCGGCCAGGCCTAACGCACCGAGCGCCCGCGCTTCGAGAACCAGCCCGACGCGCCGGTCGGGATAGCGCGAGCGCAACGAGCGCGCGGCGGCCAATTCACGCTCATGCAGTCCCATCGCGTGCAGGGCGTGAGTGAGCTGGGTCCAGTATGAAGACCAGCCGCGCAGTTCGCCGTGTTCCGGATCGATGCGCTCGAGCGCGATCAGCGCCTCGTCAGGCCGGTCGGTTTCGAGCGCCGCCTGGGCGAGCGCATACCAGGCACGCGAGCCCGGCGCCAGCTCTGCCGCACGGCGAATCGCCGCCAGCGAACGGTCGCCCTCCCCCCTCCGCCGATTCGCGATGTACTCGGCCCAGAACCGGTGATATGGATCGAGCCGCTGCTGCCGGCTTTGAAGAATGGTCAACACCGCGTTCAGGCGAGCGAACTGTCCGGTGTTCCACAGATCGGTCGACGCATAGATGAGCGGCGGCACGAAGGTAGTGTCCAACCGGTGCGCTTCGAGAAACGCCGGCACAGCGGCGTCGTACTCCTGCGCCAGGTGCAGCTCGATCCCCCTGTCGAACTGTCGATAGGCTTCGATGATCGGAGGGCGGCTGGCGAGATCGCGCGATGTGGCGAATCGGTCGTCCGACTGGATGGCAACCGCCGACATCAACCGGTCGCGCAGCATCCTCACCGCAACATGCGCCGAGTCGCGCGCGACGACGACCGGCGGCGGGGCGACGATTACACGCTGGGCGATCGCGTCGGCCACCTCGACCCGAAACGCGAGGGAGTCGCCAACCAGGTAGTAGGACCCGGTCACGACCGTACCGGCGCCCGATTCCTCGCGCAACAAAGCGACGGCGTTGACCGGTTCGCCCGCCGCGCCGCGCCGCTCCAGCTCCTCGGAGGCGTGGAGCGCCGAGGGCCACGGAACGACCGGCACCAGACCAATGTCCTGCAGCCCTTGCGTGATCCAGTCGCCGGCCATGCGACCCCATGAATCGAGCGCCGGATCGCCGGTCTCGTTGGCCAGCACCGCAACCGCGATCGGTCCGGCCAGACGCGTTTCGGCGGATAGCAAGGGTGTTGCATCGGGCGCGCGCCTGACGAGCACGATCGCAGCCATCGCTATCGCGGCCAGTCCCGCCGCGCCGGCGATTGGCAAACGCCGCGTCGGAACGGCGCGCGCCGGGGCACCTTCGGCAATCCGCCCGAGCCGGGCGGTCACCTGCTCGGCGCTGGATGGACGAGACTTCGGATCACGCGCAAGACAGGCCGCGATGAGCGTCGCCAGGCCGCGCGGAATGTCCGGCCGGTGCCGCCGCAGCGCGGCGCCGCTCGAGCCGCCATCTGCCGACATATCGTCAGGCCGCCGGCCTGCCAGCATCTCGTGGGCCAGCAGCCCCCAAGCATAGAGATCGGCGCGGTGATCGACGGTGTGACCCTCCTCCAGTTGCTCCGGAGCCATGTACGCGACCGTGCCGACGGCCATGCCCTCCTGCGTAAGGCTCGTATCCTCGAGGAGCGGCGACTGAACCTTGGCCACCCCGAAATCCAGTAGATAGGCGTGGGCGCCGGCGACGAGCACGTTCTCCGGCTTGAGATCCCGGTGAATCACCCCTGACGCGTGCGCATAGGCGAGAGCGCTTGCCACGTCGCGCAGCAAGGTGAGTGCTTCTACCACACCGAGTTTTCCCTCTCGCTTTAGCCGCGCCCGCAGCGATTCTCCCTCGATGTGCGGCATGACGTAGTACAGCAGTCCGCCAGACTCGCCGGAGTCGATGAACGAGACGATGTGCGGATGTGCGAGCGTGGCGGCGATGCGCACCTCGCGCAAGAATCGTTC
>JBPCLX010000308.1:0-3841 GCA_051002815.1 Gemmatimonadaceae bacterium | reverse complement strand
GCCTAACCGTTCACGCGCGAATTGCGAGACCCCCGCCGCCGTCACCCCGCGGTACAGGTCCACCTGCTCGTTCACCAGTCCGGGATCGCCGAAATACGTGGCGAACATCGACAGGCGATCGGCCCGGTCGCCCGCCGACTGCATCGACGACACGTATGCCGTCTCGATCAGTGCCACCGCCCGCGACACCTCATCGTCCGTCACTCCCTCGTCATGCATGCGCGTCGCCTCGCTCTCCAAACCGGCCACGAGAAGATCTTCGTCGACGCCTTCCAAGGCCGTCGCTTCGATCACGAGAAGATCCGCGCCCTTCGCCAGGTCGAAGGTGAACGCATTTACCTCGCTCGCCACCTCCCGGTCTCGCAGGAGCGCGCGTTGCAGACGGCTTCCCTTCCCCATGCCGAGAATCGCGCCGGCGACCGAGGCCGCGTAGTACTCGTCGGAGCCGAACGGCGGTGACCGGAACGCCATGTACACGCGCGGCAGCATCACCTCGTCCTCCACTACCTCGCGCAGCGGCTCACCCAACGTGGGCGGCAGCTCCATCGGCGGCAATGGCGGCCGGCCGCGGCCCCGCGGAATCGGCCCGAAGTACCGCTCCACCAGCTGGCGCGCGTCCTTCTCGTCGCAATCGCCGGCGATGCTCAACACCGCGTTGTCAGGCGTGTAGTAGGTCGCGAAGAACTGCTCGACATCCTCCAGGCTCGCCGCGGTCAGGTCCTCTATCGAGCCGATGAGTGAATGGTGGAAGGGGTGCTCCGGTGGATAGGCGAGTGCCGGCAGCTTTTCCCACCAGGTGCCGTACGGTTGGTTGTCCACGCTCCAGCGTCTTTCGTTGATCACGACATCGCGCTGGTTGTCGAGCTTTGCCTGCGTCATGGCCGGCAGCAGCTGACCCATGCGATCGGCCTCGAGCCAGAGCGCTATCGCCAGCTGGTTCGATGGCACCGTCTCGAAGTAGTTGGTGCGATCGAGCCAGGTGGAACCGTTTAGCGTACCGCCGGCGCGCTGCACGAGCTCGAAGTGCTCGTTGGCGCCCACCTGCGCCGAGCCCTGAAAGAGCATGTGCTCGAACAGATGGGCGAAGCCCGTTCGCCCCGGGCGCTCATTGGCCGAGCCGACGTGATACCACAGATTGACCGCGACGATGGGCGCGGTGTGATCTTCGGAAAGGGTGACGCGCAGCCCGTTGTCGAGCTCGAACGTTTCGATTGGAATCCGCATTGACGTAAATTGCACCACACAGCCGGAACCGGGAATCCCAACATGAAAGATCAGCGCACCTATCGTGTCGCCGTCACAAAGGACTACCTCGTCTTCGCCGCGGCGCACTTCATCACCTTTGCCGGACATCGATGCGAGCCCCTTCACGGGCACAACTACCGCGTCGGGGTCGCCCTGGAGGGCGCGCTGGACCCGGATAGCTGGTACGTAGTCGATTTCTCGGTCCTCAAATCCGTTTTACGCCGCGCCTGCGATGCCATCGACCACAAGATGCTTCTGCCGGCGCGCAACCCGCGTCTGGGCATCGAGCTTCGCGGCCAGAGCGTGCACGTGGCGCTCGACGGCGAGCCGAAGTACGTATTCCCCGAGGAAGACTGCGTCATGCTCGAGATCCCGAACACGACTGTCGAGATGCTCGCCGAGTACCTCACCAGGGAGGTTCTCGCCGGTCTCGACGAGGCCGCCGCCGGCCGCCTGACGATGATCGAGTTGGAGGTCGAAGAGAGCTTCGGCCAGTCGGCTACCTTTAGACAGAGTATTGGGGGTTGAGGGTCGCGGGATGCGGGGTGCGGGTTAATGTCGTGGTGCCTTGCGAGTTCCGGGTAGCGATATCCATGCGTTCTTCCCTCGTCCCCTCGACCCTCGTCCCTCGTCCCTCGCCCCTCGCCCCTCGCCCCTCGCCCCTCGCCCCTCCGACATGTCCAAGACACCCGCTCTCACCGACTCCGAAATCTCCTCCCGCCTGGGCGTCCTTCCTGACTGGCGCGTCGCGGATGGTGCGCTCACTCGCGACTTCAAGACGGATGGCTGGCCGACCACGCTCATGCTCGTCAACGCGATCGGCTACCTCGCCCAGGCCGCCGACCACCATCCCGATCTCACCGTGAGCTGGGGATCTGTGCGCATCGCGCTTTCCACGCATACCGCCAAGGGCATCACCGACAAGGACTTTGCCCTCGCTCATGAGGTAGAGAAGCTGGCGCTCTGGCGGCCGGGTTCCGGCAGCCCGCTCACCGGCACGCGGAGCGGCTGGGTGCAGGGGACCTCCGGCTCATAACGAGTGGGGTCGCGCACGCTCGCTCGAAGCATGATCACGGCCGCCGTCATCGCCGTCGTTGCGCTCGGCACACTGGTGTTCGGGCTCTGGTGGGCGCAGGAGCGCCTTGTCTTTCAGCCGTCACCGCCCCCGTATCCAGCCGGGGAACCGGCCACCCGCGTCGCCTATCGAGCAGACGACGGGCGGCAGCTGTTCGGGTACGTGATCGGGGATTCCTCGCACGCGGCGGCCCAAGGGGTCGTAATCATGTTTCACGGAAACGCCGACCTCGCGGCCTGGCGTGTTCCGTGGGGCGAGGAGGTCGCCCGCCGCACAGGGCGGATGGTGATGCTCGCCGAGTACCGTGGTTACGGCGGCATTTCGGGTCCGCCGACGGTTCCCGGTGTCCGGAGCGACGCCGAGGCCGCTCTCGCCTGGGTACGACAGCACACCAGCGCCCCCATGTCGCGAATCGCCATCTACGGTCATTCGTTAGGGAGCGCGGTGGCCGCCGAGCTGGCCGTGACCAACCAGCCGGAGGTACTCCTGCTCGAATCGCCGTTTTCCTCGGCTCGCAACATGGCACGCATCATCATTGCCGCCCCGCTCGAGCGCGTGTGGCGGTTCGTTTCCCGCGTGCATTACGATACCGGCGAGCGCGTGCGTGAGCTGGAGACCCCGGTCTGGGTGGCCCACGGCGAAGATGATCTGATCATTCCCATCCGCATGGGACGCGAAGTGTTCGACGCCGCCAGGAATCCGGGCCGATTACTTGCCATCGATGGCGCAGGCCATAACGACGTTCCGGAACGCGGTGGCGAAGCGTATTGGCAATGGGTAGCGAGCGCGCTGACGAAATGATTGGCACCAGCAGATGCTCACGCCGCCACTACAAAGCCGGAGGACCCCTGGTTCTCATTTCCGGGTCTTCCGTGGTTACAGTGGGTAGTTGTCGAACTGCGGACCCGCGACAGGCATCGTTGCGGCAGAACGTCCCGAATTTTAGCGCGGAGGTTACGCGGAGGGCGCGAAGGAATACGGCGTAGCGACTAACTCCTTCTTCGTTGACGTTGAGCCACCGCGTGAGCAGGGTTGCTGATCAACAGTCAGGTGTGAACGTGAAGGACAACGCTCCGAGATCCCTCGAGAACTCAGGAATATCCGACACCAACCCCCCGACCCCGACAATCTCCGCGTCCTGCGCGAAACCTCCGCGACCTTCGCGTTAAAAATTGCGGAGTTGTGAACGGCATCAATTCACGACCTCCCACTCGAAAACCGGATGATCCCTGGTTCCTAATTCCTGATTTCTGCCTTCACGAGCAGCTCCTGCCCCACTCTGATCTGGTCGCTCGTCAGGCCGTTGAGCAGACGGAGCGAGTCAGTCGTAATCCCATAGCGAGCCGCAATGGAGCTCACAGCCTCACCCCGCACGACCGTGTGGTAGACTGGCTGCCGCGCCAGGAAGGCGGCGCGCTCCTGCTCGATCCGCTCCTGCTCCGCCGCTTCGCGCATCTCCTCCTGGCGCCTGTCGATCGCGGCGACTACTGCCTCACGCGTCGGCGCATCCACTCCCCGCAC
>JBPCLX010000307.1:0-3199 GCA_051002815.1 Gemmatimonadaceae bacterium | reverse complement strand
CGCATCGAGCAGCAGGTCGGCGACCGCCCGCGAGCGGGCGAAATGGAGCGGCGTCTGCCCATCGCCTCCACGCTCGTGCACACGTGCCGGATCCTCGGCGATCAGGCGGGCGAGCAGCTCCGGTCGGTCGAGGTGCGCGGCGGCGCAGGCGTCAGGCGCCGCGCCGGCGGCGATCAGCCGGTCCGCCGTGGCGGAAGTGGCGGAGTGGAGGGCGTGGAAGCCGCCGGCCCACCACTCGCTGCGCTTGTTAGGATCGGCGCCGAGCTCGATGAGCAGCTCGACCATCGGCAGGTTGCCGGCGAAGGCGACGATGGCCGGCGCATCGAAGCCGAAGAGCGGCTCGTTCAGCCGGTGGCGGAGCTCGGGGTGCTGGCCGAAGAGCCGCCGCAGCGCCTGGACGTCGCAGCGGGAGAACGCCTGACGAATCCGGTCCTCCGCGCCGGCCGCATCGGGCGCCTGCGATTCGATGTGCGCCCTGAGTGCCGCCCAGTCGGCGAAGCCGTATTCGCGCGCCAGCGTGTGCTGCGCGTCGGCGAGGGTGATGCGCGGCTTGTCAGGCAGCACCGACCGGATGCGGGCGACGGCGTCGGGGTCGCCGCCGGCAAACGCCCGCCGGAGTTCCTTCGCCAGGCTGCGCTGCTGGCCGAGGTCTGGATGGTCGGGGAGGGGACGGCGGGCTGGCGATGACATGAAGTGCCTCCTTCGGTAATGGCCGGTGTCCGCTCGATCGGCCCGAAGAGGGCGTCGAAATCAGCTGGGTATGGCGAGGTTGGGCGCAGCCCTTTCCGCGGACCGGAGGCGTACCGAACGCCGCCCGGAAGTTATGGGCGCGGTGCGAAGGTGCAAGGCGATAGCTGTTCCGAAGAAGGCGCCCAACGGGCGAAAGCCGGAATCCAGCCAACATTCCGGCAATCCGGCGAAAGCCCGCCAACCGCCGCCGGCCGTCAGTCGGCGGCGATCACTCGCACGTCGTAACGCCCGAAAACACGGTCGCCAGTGACGATGGCCAGTCGCTCGATCTGCGCCTGCGCCACGAGCAGGCGGTCGAAGGGATCGCGATGATGGCCGGGGAGCGTGGCGACGTGCAGCGCGTGACGATGGTAAATGGCGAGCGGCGTCACCCTCGTTTCGGCCATCAATCGCGGGATGTACTCACCCGCCGGTTCGGGAAGCTGGAGCTTCCCGATACCGTGTTTGATCGCGATCTCCCACGCGCTGGCCGCCGAGAGCAGCAACTCGGTGCCGGCGTCAGCCACGAGTTGGCGCGTGTTTTTCGAGAGGCGCTCCGGGCTGGCCAGCATCCACAGCCACGTCTGGGTATCGAGCAGGAGCCTCACGATTCGAAGTCGTCGAGCAGGCTGGCCGGCAGCGGCTCATCGAAATCGTCAGCGACGATCAGACGGCCGGTCTCGGTGCCCAGAATGCGCTCCCGTGGCGCCTGGACGACGGGCACGAGCCGTACAATGGGAACGCCCGAGCGGGCGATGACGATCTCCTCGCCTTGCAGCGCGCGCTCGAGCAGCCGCGAGAGGTGCGTCTTGGCTTCGTGGATGTTGTAGGTGAATTCATCGTCGCTGGCCATGGCCCTATTGTGACTTAGTTCATGGACTAAGTCAAGATCGGCTTGCTCGGAGCACGTCGTCTTTCACTACCTGAAGGAGTCCCGCGAGTGGTGAGCACCAGGGTGAGAGGAAGTTTAACGAGCTATAGTTGACTTGAAAAAAATAGCGAAATATTTTAAAGAATGCTCCTGAGGTTAAAATTCTTCCTCACATTCTTATGCGCGACGGACAGTTCTCGCCGGAAAAGACGGGTCAACTCATTACCATCGGAGGGGTCACAGGGGCGAGCCACGCGTTCGTCCCTGATCCCCTACCGCCGCGATGGGACTGGCCAGCCGGACTCTGGCCGGATCTAATGTCGGCCCACTCGGCGATGGCGCGTCTGGATGGAATCGGGAAACACCTCCCGAATCCCATGCTTCTGCTGAGACCGCTTCAGACGCGGGAGGCTGTCCGCTCCTCGAGCCTGGAAGGCACCTACACCGATCCCGAGCAGCAGGCGCTGTTCGATCTGGAGCCGAGCTACCCGGAATCCGAGCATGACCCCGCGAATGCGCAGCGAGAGGTCTTCAACTACGCGCAGGCGCTACGGCTCAGGCATCAGGGACGGCAGCGGTTGCCGCTCTCGCTGCGGCTGATCCGGGAGCTGCACGCAGTCCTCATGGACGGCGTGCGAGGATCAGATCGGGATCCCGGCCATTTTCGCAAGGCGCAGAACGAGATCGGTCGTCCGCCGCGATTCGTTCCGGCTCCGCCGAACCGCGTCGGCGATGCGCTCGATAGGTTCGAGAAGTACCTTCACGCCGACAAGCAGTTCGATCCGCTGGTCGAGGCGTTCCTGGTGCATTACCAGTTCGAGGCCATCCACCCGTTCATGGATGGCAACGGTCGCGTCGGCCGGCTCCTGCTCTCGGTCCTCATCGAGGAGTGGTGCGGCCTATCGAATCAGTGGCTGTACATGAGCGCCTACTTTGACGCGAATCGCGACGAGTACATCGACCGTCTCTTCCGGGTCAGCACGCATGGAGAATGGGGGGAGTGGATCGGCTTTTGCCTGCGAGGGGTCTTCGTGCAGGCGCGCGACACGATGGCGCGCTGCGAGCGACTGCTGGATCTGCATCGGGACTTTCACGATCGCGTAAGGCAGCTGAAGGCGAGTGTCAGGCTTGCGGCGATCGTGGACGATCTGTTCGACACGCCAGTTGCGCGCGTCTCGCACGTCGCAGCGCGCCATGGAGTCACCTATCCGACGGCGCGCTCGGACCTGTTGAAACTCGAGCGCGCCGGTATAATCACGCCGCTGACGCGCGCGGCGCAGATCTCGTACCTCTGCCGGCCGATCATCGACGTGATCTACACCGACTGACCGGATCCTCGTCGGTCGACACCACCGCGCGGCCGTAGCGTCTTCGGGCTCATTCGGAGCCCGCGTTCTCATGAGAATGCGCAGCGGCGACGAGGCTTCGGAAGCGTGGTGGTTGTGTGCGGAGGGATCACGGTCAACATTGCGTCTCCCTTTTTCAGCGCGCCGCCGATGTCGCCAAACTCCCCACCCACCATGCCTGACGACATCTCGCCGGCCGACGCCATCGCCGCCAACCGCACGCTCTGGGACGCCTGGACGCGGTCGCACCGCG
>JBPCLX010000306.1:0-4940 GCA_051002815.1 Gemmatimonadaceae bacterium | reverse complement strand
CCAGCCGGCCGGGACTGTTATCGCAACGTCGTAGTCGGCGAAGCCCATGTAGAATTCGGCGTTGCTCATGTATGGGTCTGTTTGCCAGCCTTCCACATCGTCGTAGACGGCCATCTGCGGATACCAGTACGAGACGAAGTAGACCTCGCCATCGGTCCCGCCGCGCGGCGCGCCGTCGGGCGGTACCGCCAACGCCCACTCCAGCTCCATGCCGATCGAATCGTTAGGAAGAAGTGGCCGCTCCAGCGTCACGCCGAGGATAGTCGACGCGATCTCGTACCCGGGGCCCCGGCCGCCAGAGGCAATTGGTGTGAGCACCCTGCCGTTGACCGCCACCCGGTGCAGATCCACGCCGCCGACAACCGGCACCAGTTCGTTGCGCAGAGCCGTGGGCCCGAACAGGTTGTTGCGCAAATGCAGGTATACGGTGCTCAGCGTGTCGGGTGAGTTGTTCAGATAGCGAATTGTGCCGCGTCCCTCCAGCCTCGCTGTCGCCGGATCGAGGACCGCCTCCAACCGGTAGCTGGCATGTTGCTGCCAGTAGCGCGGACCCGGTCGTCCCGTCCGCGTCCGCGTGCCGCTGGCCACCGCGGACTCGAAGGCGCGCGTCACGTAAACCGGATATGGACGGGGCCGTTCGAAGCTGGTTGCTCTCACGTCGGGAGCGGGCCTCACGCCCCCTCCCGTGGCGCAGGCCGACGCGAACGCAGTTAAAGCGAGTGTCGTCAGGCCGAGAAAGTTCGTTGCTGCAGAGCGCATTGCGCGGAGGGTTCGGGTCAGACGTGGCCGGCAAACGGGCGCGCGGTACCTCAACTTGCCCGGCGCTCTTCACGTTGCAAGAGCGCGGCGCGCGAACACTCGTGTTCGGTACGGGTAAATAAGCCATGATTCCACGCCTGATCGTCCTGTCGATTCTCGCCGTTGCGGCATACGCGCCGCGGGCAGTCGACCAGCAGCCACCCGTCGAAGTGCGCTGGAGCCCCGACCGCCCCACACCGGGAACGCTCCTTCGGATCGCGGCCTATCTCGACAGCGGAACGGCCGCGGCCCATGCCGGGCTGGGCGGGCGCGTGGCCGGCCAGCCGCTTCACTTCTCGCGCACCGCCGATTCGTTGATCGCCTACGCCGGCGTTCCCGTAGACGCGCCGGATACCATTTCACTTGCCCTGACCGTGAGTGGCGTCGAGGGCGCCGATACGGTTATGGAGTTTCCGATAGCTCTGCACGTCGAGCCCGCGCCGCCGGCTCGCCCCGGCGAGCGGCTTAGGGTAGCGCCGCGGTTCTCGCGCCAGCCCGACTCGGCTACTACCGCGCGAATGGCCCGCGAATCGGCGCTGGCCATGGACGTGGCCCGGCGGGCGCACCAGACGCCACGCCTGTGGGAGGAGCCGTTCGCCCGCCCGCGCTCCAGCCGCATAACGAGTAAGTTCGGAACGGGACGCGTCTTCAACGGTGCCGTGCAAAGCCGGCACCTCGGTGTGGACCTGGCAGGCGCCGTCGGTGCTCCGGTGCGCGCCGCGAATCGCGGAGTGGTTGCCCTGGTCGCCGACTTCTACCTGGCCGGCACGGCCATCTACGTGGATCACGGCGAGGGACTCGTCACCGGTTACTTTCACCTGAGCGAATCCGAGGTCGCCGTTGGAGACACGGTAGCCCGGGGTGCAGTCATCGGACGTGTTGGAGCAACGGGACGGGTTACAGGTCCGCATCTCCACTGGATCGCGCGGTACGGCACGGTCACGGTGGATCCGTTGTCGGTGGTGACGGCTACGGAGGGACGAGGGACGCGGGACGCGGGAGGTGAACGCGAAGTCCTGACCCCTAACCCCTAACCCCTGACCCCTGACCCCTCAATCTCCCCGCCACCTCCATCCCAGCGCGCCTAACTCAGCTCGCACGCTGTCGGCCTCCTCGACCAGCGAAGGTGCCGCTGAATTGCGGAGCGCCAGATATTGTCGATAGGCGTTCGCGGCGCCTTCGCGATCACCGGTGGCCGCCGCCAGGCGTCCTTCTTCGCGAAGGTAGGCGCCAAGATAACGCGGCCAGCCGCGCAGATAGGGACGCCGGCGCACGCTCGCGAGCGCGCGCTCAGGATCGCCCAGGCTCGCGTACATGCGCGCGATCGCCAAGCTGGCGTACGCGCGCGTATCACCCAATGGCGGGCCAACGGCAACGATCGAATCGGAGCGCTCCACCAGCCGCCGGGCCTCGGGCAGTCCCCTCTGCACCGCCGTTACTGCCTCGACCAGCGCCGAGCACGCGACTGCCGTTCCAGCGGCCTGCGGAGAATCGCGAAGCACCCTCAGCCCCATCCGCGCCGTGCGGGTTTCCCCGTGCCAGGCACCCCACTGTCCAATCACGCACGCATCGTCGGGCGTGGGCGCGTGGCTGCTCGCGCCTGGCATCAACCGCCCCATTGCTGCGCGCGCCGCCGCGTTGTCTCCGCTCCCGTACAAGGCATCGAGCACGCGGATCCGTTCCGCGCTCCGCGATCCCGGCTGTCCATCGTCGAGCTCACCGGTGAGCGCCAGTGCCTCGTCAGGTCGGCCGCGGAGAAGCGCCAGACTGTGCAGCCCTAGCACCGCCTCACGCCGATGGGCGAGCCGGGCCGCCCGTGTGCGCAGCAGCTCGAGCGCGCGGGTACCATCGTCCACCGCAATGCCGTCGTGCTGGCTGCTCAGGGCGATCCACCGGAGGGTGGTGACGTTCAGCGAATCGTAGCGCTCGCGCAGCCGCGCGAGCGTCCCGTCATCGCCCATCGCTACCGCCAGCCGCCAGCGCAGAAAATCGCTGATTGCGCTGCCCGGAGCGCTTCGCACGTACGCCGACACGTGCTCGCGCATCTTCGTCCGGTTGCCAGCGCGCGCCTCGAGGAGCGCCAGGTACATCAGCGGCGGAAGGAACGTCGGATCCAGTTCGCGCGCCCGGCGAAAGGCGGCGATTGCGCGCTCTTCGGAGCTCTTCACTCCCACCGCGCGGCCATCGGTGAACAGCCGCTCGCCGAGCTCGTGCCACACCTCGGGCCGGTCGGGCGCCACCGCCGCGGCATGCTCCCAAGACGCAAGCTGCTCGGCCAGCGAAGAAGAATCGGGGTACTGTGATCCCGCCATCGCGTCGAGAAGAGCGCGGTCACGATCGGTCAATTCGGCGCGCGCGCGCCAGGCGAGCTCTATGCCCCGTGCACGGTCGGCGCTCCCGTCCACCCTGTCGGCGGCCAGCGCCAGCCCCAAACCAGCCATGGCGAATCCCGAATCACTCTCCACCGCGCGGGTAAACAGCCCTACGGCTTCGTGATAGTCACCGCCGCGATAGGCAGCTTGCGCCGAGAGGTAGGAGCGCAGCGCAACGAGCGAGCTGGTGGTGTGGCTCGCCAGTCGTTCCCGCTCGCCGGCCTGGCCGGCAAGCAACTGCCCCGTCAGGCGGTCGACGAGCATCGTCAGGCTGTCGGAGGGACCTTCGGCGGTCGCTTGCCCACGCACCACACCATCGGTAACGGAGTGCAGCGTGGCGCTCACGACCACCTTGGCCGGAGTGCCGACCACGTTCCCCAGCAGAAGCTGTCCCGCACCCAGCCGGCGCGCGATCGACAGCGACTGTTCCAGCGGAAGCTCATCGTCTCCTTCAATAGCGCGCCGCCAGGCACCTAGCACCAGGGCCGGCTCCGCCGCACGCGCGGCCCCGACTTCGGTGAGCTTGACCACGAGCAGGTCGACCATGCCTTCACGAAGATATCCGAGCGTGGGATCCGCGCCACTGACCCGGAAAGGGGCCACCGCTATCAGGTCGGCCTGAAGCGGGACCGCCGGCTCCTCGCCGAACCGCGACAGGCCCGAGTATGCTGCAACGATCAGCAGAACCAGCGCCAGTGCCAGCGAGATCAACCGCCAGTACGACCGTGATTCCGCCTGGCGCCTAACGTGAGAGTCGGCGGACGGCGCTGGCGAAGCCACCGCCTTGCCGGCGGCTACCCCGGGCGTTGGTGCCGGCTCCGCCGATTCATCGGACGGCTGCCCCGATGCTGCGGGTACCGGCGACCACCCGGGGTCGTCGCGCAATCGCTCGACCAACTGCACGACCGCGGAATCCGGTTCTGTATCCAGCTCATCGCGGACTAGCGCCTCGTGAACACGAGCGAACTGCAGCGCGCTGGCTCGATCCCCGGCTGCGGCCAGGGCTGCGATGAAGCCGGCGGCGGCTCGCCCATTAAGTGGCTCGTGGGCCGCCAGCTGACGCCGCCATTCCACGGCGCGGCGGTAGTCTCCCCCGCGCTCCATGTCCTGCGCAAGCTGCTCCAGCGCCTCCGCACATCGCTCGGCAAGCCTGGCGCGCTGCATGCTCGCCCAGCGCTCGAACTCCGGCGCACCGCTTACATGAAAGCCATCGAGGAACGGTCCCCGATGCAACGTGGCAACAGCTTCCAGATCTCCCTGCTCCACGGCCGTTTCGAATTCCGCGACATCGCTACGGACGACGAAGGAGTTGAAGCGCAGGTCAGCCCCCGAAGCGAAGGGCTCGTCGGCATTCAGAGCGCGACGCATGTGATAGAGCGTCTGACTCAACGCCTGGCGCGCGCGCTCGGGATCGGCGTCGGTCCAGAGCGTTGCCAGCACCCGCTCGCGGCTCACCCCACGATCGCCAGCGCTGGCGATCATGATCGCAACGGCAAGAAGACGACGTTGCGCTGCCGCACCGGACAGCGCCGAGCCATCCCGCTCGAAAGTCACGCCACCAAAAGTTCTCAAATAGAGCATTTGGCGCTATCTGAGATTCATCTGATGGAACTCTGAGTGTGCGCGTGCATCTTCGGGTCACCTTTGGCGCGCGGCTGGGGGCAGCACGCGTTCAGAGCGGATCGGGCGACGAGGTGTTCGGCTATTTTGAGCGACACCTCCCGCCCGTTTCCTTTATTGCCCATTATCAACACTGCAATTTAGCGAATG
>JBPCLX010000305.1:0-4344 GCA_051002815.1 Gemmatimonadaceae bacterium | reverse complement strand
CTCGCCCGCGAGGACCAGGGGGACGCCTGTGGATGGTTGACCCAGCGCCGATTCACGCCAATACTACCCACCTAGCGACGGATCCCACGGCGAAAACTCCATAGCGCCGACCGACTGGACGCCAGTTCACTGGAACTGACGGGGCGGCCGGTCGCCCTACCGCGGCCAGAGCTGCGCCCTGGCAGCCCCGCAGCTCAGCTCAAGCGGTTAGGTGGACACGCGCTCATCCAATCGCACCTTAGCCGCGGGAGGACCTCTGTGAGCACCCTTGGTCGGTTTCTCGCTGTGCTGCTCCTCATTTCTGGGTGCGATAGGGGCTCTGCAAACGCCGGGAGTGTGAGTCGTAGCGACTCAGCGGGCGTCACGATCATATCATCCAGCGGAAATGATCGCGTCTTGCCGTGGCGCTTCGAACCAGTGGCCGAACTCGCGAGTGCCCTTGAACTCACGCAGCTCTATCCGCACTGGATCGCGATCGGAGCTCAAGGCACTGTCTACGTCCTCGATTTCCCCTCCGAGCGCTTGCTCGCCATCGATTCGCTCGGGGCGCGCGTGCGAGCAATCGGTCGCAGCGGCCAGGGCCCGGGCGAATTTAGACGCCCAAGCGCTATCGGCGCGGATCCCAATGGCGTTTTGTACGTGGCGAATCCGGCGACGCGTGCGTTCATTCGCTTCGATGCCACCGGTCGTGCAATCGACCAGCAGCCAATGCCGCGGCGGTACGCTGGAGGTCGCTTTTACCCGCAGGGCGCCGCGACACTCCTCACCCTTCGACGCCTCGACCGAGAGACGAGCAGCGAGGTGACTCGGCTCGTCGTCCTGCGTGGCGAGGATACTCTGGAGTTGCACACACAGGCGCAGCCGATCACAATGAATGTGCCGTACGCTTCGTGTCCTGGGCTGATTTCGCCACCCGCACAGCCGCCGCTGTTTGCACCGAAGCTCAACTGGAGCGCTCGAGCCGACACGACCTTCGTGGCGGCAACTACTCAGTACACCATCGATCGATATCACGGGACTCACCTCAGCGCATCATGGCGCCGAGCGGTGGCGCCCCTGAAGGCGACCCCCGAGCTCGCGCGTCAGGAACTCGGAGGCGGAACGGAGTGGACGTGGGGTGGCGGCAAGTGCCGTCTCGACCCCGAAGAAGAGATCACCGTCCGTGGCGTGGCTGAGTACATCCCGGCGGTTGACGACCTCGCGCTGGCACCGGATGGATCAGTGTGGGTCCGTCGTGCCGGCGTGGGGGGAGAGCCGGTCCTTATCGATGTTCTCTCCCCCACGGGGGAGTACCTTGGCACCTTGCAAGCGAACTCGCCGTTTCCCGTCGCCTTTCTATCCACAGATACCCTGCTGGCAATCGGCGCCGATTCGGATGACGTTCCACAGTTGCTCATATACCGCATCGTGGTTCCACCATAGCGAGGTGCAGTGCTCGAAGGGTTCGCCACATAACGATTGAACGGCCCACACGGTCCCTGACGGGCGGCCTACCGGCGTCGACCCTTGACGTCCTGCCCTGGCCGTCTTGCAGCTCACTCCAGGCGTTATGCCTGCACGGTAGCCGAGATGAAGCGTAAGATCACCCAAGTAGCTCTGCTCATTACCGCGATTACGTCTCCGTTGCCTGCGCAGCGAGACCGCGGACCACTGGCGGTCACGTCGGGCATTGACACCTCCATTGCCGTAGTGCGTGATCTCGTCGCCACTGTCCAAGGCTATCTCGGGTCAGAAGGGCCTGGGTGGAAGCCGACGCCCTACTGGAGCGCTGCTGAACAATCTGACGCGCAGCAGTATGATCCAGCCAGCGCGATACTGGGATATCAGCTCCCCGGTACAGTCGTCCAGATCTCTCCCGCCATTCCAGCCGACAGCGTCTACGTAATCAAGGTCCTCTTTGCCCTCGTCGACTCTACCCGCGTCCGCTGGCAACCGCTTGCCCTGCAGCGCTTCTATGCGGTCCGCCAGGAGTCGAGATGGGTGCTTACCAGCGCGCTTGGGCGTCACACTGCAGATTGGAAGGAGACGAATGTCGGTAACATTCGGTACCGCTTCAGCCCTCAGCATCATTTTCGTGAGGGCCGCGCTCGCCGCGCTGCCGACTTTGTGGATTCCCTCACGGCCGCACTCGCGCTTCCTGCCCCTGACACCATTGAGTATTACTTGACACCGTCTGCCGATGAGATGGCCCGGATGCTTGGATTCGACTGGCTCAAACTGCCCTCGGGTCCCCACAGCGGTAGGGGAGGCTGGGCAGGCGCGGGACGTCTCTTCAGCGGCGACGAGCGGCGTGGTGAGGAGTATCGGCACGAGCTTGCTCATCTCATCACCGGACCGCTTCGCTCCCCGACTGGCCGACATTGGTTCATCGAGGAGGGATTCGCCACGTGGGTGGGGGGCACCGCTGGTGTGCTCCTGAGCGACGGCATTTCACCGCTGGCGGAGTTCACGAGAACACATCCGAGGTTTGCATGGCGCGACCTGATCCAGTTCAGCACGCCTGACGAGATACGTCATCTGAGCGGTGCACTTCTTTTCGAGGCCGTTCATCGTGACGTCGGGTGGCCAGGCGTGAGAACGCTGCTCGAGGCGGGGCGTGGTGAGGATGCTCTGTTTGCGGCTTTGCCACTCGCTTGGCAGCTCACACCGGAGACGTTTGAGCAGTGGTGGCGATCAGAAATCCAGCGTGCCGCCTCCCGTGACTCGTCACTACCCTGAGGGCGCTCGCTCAGCGGTATAACGATTCACTAGAGCAGTTCGGGGCGACCGACGGCCGTTCACCCGTCCCAGTAATGTCCTGGCCGCCCCGCAGCTTAAGCTCTAGCGTTAGGCGTCCAACCGGCACGAGTATATGGAAAGGCCTGTCGTTCAGGCTATCGAGAAGCCAGATGGCACGCGGTGCGTCGAGGTTTTTTCCAACGGACCGCGGCGGCACGTTCGGGTTCGAAGAATCGCGGTGGAGTGCAGCACACTGCCTCCCCGATGGTGCCCGTATCACAACGGTGAGGGCCTTCTTCAGCTGTGAGATGAAGCATGCGACCAAGCTTAGGTGAAGGTCCGCCGGCGCCCATACCAGGTCAGCTCAGGCGTTATGTCGCACTTGCCATCTAGACTACCACGGAGTTGACGTATGCGACGCATGTTACTGCTCGGCGGTCTATTGGGATCTCTCTCCGCGACGCCAGCGTTGGCTGTCGCGCAGTCAGTTCGTCCGCTGCCGGAGGCTGCTGCCGTTTTCGATACGGCTACGGCTCGCCTTGTCGACCTCGAGCTGGAACTGCTGAGGATGTATGCACAGGGCCGATCTGAGGCGCACGCAGATGCAGCGCGCGCCATTCGGCAGATCGCCGCCCTCAAGGAGCTGCTCGCCAGCTCCCCCGATTCAGGCGAAGTGAACGCGGCGGTAAGGGCCCACCTCGTTCGCGGGCTCTATGCAAGATTGGCCGGCGTCATCGTGGAACAACGCCTCCTGGCCCACCAGGACGACGCTCGCCAGCCTGCACTCAGTCACTCTCGGAAGGAAGAGCAGTTGCTCCGTAACCGACTGCAGGCGCTTGGAGAGCCTGAGCCACAGTGAGGATTCCACCGGTTCCGGAGGCGGCCTCATTGCTGAGCTTCCGCAGAAGTCCGCAACCTAACGGCGCTTTCGCTTCCAGCGAGCGCGGGGACTTGCGGGCGATGTCGTTTTCGCGATGATGGCAACGATACACTGGCTGCTGTCGACATACGTGGTGGGAACTCCACCATCGTGAATGACCGAGCGGACACGCTCGCGAGGTCTACACCGAACGCAGGTGATGGCTGAGGAGCAAGCTGACGCGCGCGTGGACGATTCGCGTCAGGGAATCCGCTTCCTCTTTTGTCGTCCCGGCGTTCGCGCTACGAGTGTTCATTGCAAGCATTGTTGCGGCTACGGCGCCCACGCACCATACACCAGTAATCGCCCAGGCGCGATAACCACAGCCGCCCTGCGCCTGGCGACGATTCGCGAAGTGCTTGGGGACGTTCATCGTTTTCGCCGAACGTGAAGCAGCTGTACGTTGCCGGTCGCCGTGTCAGATCGCACTCCGACGAAGCTTCCGTCCATTCGAAACACAACCGGAAAGCCGGGACGGTGTCCATTCGTGTAAGGTTCGGATCCGATCTGTACACGGAGCACTGCAAGCCCTTCGGGGGCCGAGGTAGGCTGAACCGGCTCGATCCATGCCCATCCATCTGGATCAATTTTGAAACGCCGCATCCTCTTCCGAAGAGCTGGCTTTGGCGGAGGATCCTTGGCAACACCCATTCGCGCCAGGAGCTCCAATTCCTCGCCGGGAACGCGCTCTGCAGGCTCAGCGAGCG
>JBPCLX010000304.1:0-5636 GCA_051002815.1 Gemmatimonadaceae bacterium | reverse complement strand
TTTATCCCAGCCCTCCCGCCTTACGCTTCCCCTTGGCCCGCCGTTCCCCCCCGGCCGGCTTCGCTCGGCGAATCGGAACTACATCGGAGCCCGATGCCGCCACGTCCGTGCCGCATCCCGAGACCGTAACCGGCTGCATCGGCTGCTTGTACACATACCGCTCGCCGGCATAGTTGCGGAAAACAACCTCGTCGTCGGTAATCGACTCCACGTACTCCGGCAGCAACGGCACCTTGCCGCCGCCCCCAGGCGCGTCGATCACGAAGTGAGGCACCGCCAGCCCGGATGTCCAACCGCGCAGCGCCTGGACGATCTCCAGTCCTTTCTGCACCTGCGTCCGGAAGTGCTCTCCGCCGGCAACCGGGTCACACATATAAATGTAGTACGGCCTGACACGGGCCTTGAGCAGCGCCTGCATCAGCTGCTTCATCACTTGCGGATCGTCGTTCACCCCCTTGAGCAGCACCGTCTGGCAACCGAGGGGGATCCCCGCCTTGGAAAGCCGGTCGAGCGCGGCCACCACCGTCGGCGTCAGCTCGTCAGGGTGGTTGAAGTGTGTGTTCATGAACACCGGATGATACTTCTGCACCATCTCGCAGAACTCCGGGGTTATCCGCTCCGGCAGGTGCGAGGTGATCCGGCTGCCGATACGTATGATCTCGACGTGCGGAATGGCGCGCAGCTTCTGGAAGATGTACTCCAGCCGCCGGTCGCTGAGCAGCATCGGGTCGCCGCCACTCAGAATGACATCCCGGACCTCGGGGTGCGCCGCGATGTACTCGAACGCAGAGTCGTACTGGTTGAGCGGAATCTTTTCCGGGTCGCCCACCTTGCGCCTCCGCGTACAGAAGCGGCAGTAGCTGGCGCAGACCGGGCTGACCAGAAAGAGCACCCGGTCAGGGTACCGGTGCGTGATGTTGGGCACCGGGCTGTCCGCATCTTCGTCGAGTGAATCGATTACGCCATCGACGATCTCCAACTCCTCGACCGTCGGAACGTACTGCCGCCACATCGCATCGCCGACCTCCTTGATCTGATCCAGCGCCGCGGGGGTGATCCGCATCTGGAAGTTCTCGAAGGCCGGCGCCAGTGCTTCCACGTCAATGACATCCCGGCCGAACTTGTCGGCCAACTGCTCGAGCGACGCGATGCTGCCGTCGCGGAGGATCTTCTGCCAATCGCTCATGCTGAGAGCGCTCCCCGCCCCGTGGGCAAGTGGATACGTTTCGTTAGGATGATCCTGTCATCGTCGGGAGCATAGAACCCCGTGACGCGCGCCGCCTCGGCGTATCCGCGGCGCGCATAGAACCGTCGCGCCGGCAGATAGTCGGATCTGGAGGACGTCTCGACCACCAACATTCGGGCCGTGTGTCCTTGAAGCCTTCGTTCAACCTCATCAATGAGCAGCGAGGCAATTCCTGCCCGGCCGTTCGCCGGGTCGACCGCGATCCAGTACAGATCGTAGGTGCGGTCGGTTCCAGGCGTGGGGCCGTAGCAGGCAAATCCCACCAACTCTCCGTCCGGGGTGAAGGCGCCGAGGAAGGAGTAGGAGGGGGTAGGAACATCGAGAACGGCACTCCCGCGCAGTGCGTGGGGCGCAGTGCTCGGGGTACCTGAACATTCTTCCAGCAACTCCCGCGCAACTCGTACCTCGTCAGGCGAGAAAACGGTGGTCGCGCGCAAGATTTCTTCCAGGCGAGCGGCACGCTCGGCGCCAAAGGCGCCGATCACGACCCCGGAGTCAGCCGCCGGCCGGACGTCAAGCAAGTGCATCGAGCGCGCCCTCACCGACGGTAATCCCCGACAACCGCTCGCTCATTGCCCAGCGCAAGGCGTTCGGCAGCGGCCGCTGACGGGCGAGTGCCTCATCGCATACCGCTCGAATGAGCGCGGGATAGTCCATTCCGGCCACCTTGGCCATGCGTGCGAGTCCGGCGTCAGGCGCGATGTCGGGATTGGCGTTCACTTCGAGAATCCAGGGCTGTCCGTCGCCGTCTACGCGAAGATCAACGCGGCCGTAGCCCGATCCCCCTACCGCCCGCCATGCGTCGAGTGCCACGTGACGAATCCTCTTCGCCAGTGGGCCATCGAGGTCGGCCGGGCAGCGCGGCACCGTTCCGCGATCCTCGTCGGAGCCAGTATCCCATTTGGATCTGTAGGAGACGATGTGCCATTTGCCGCGAGGCATGTCGTCGAACCGGATCTCGGCGATCGGCAGCACCTCGCTGGCCACTATTCCCACATTGATCTCCCTGCCATCGATGAACCGCTGCACCATCACGTCCTCCCAGCGCTCGTGCATCTCGGCGAGGCGGCGACGAAGTGCGCGCCCGCTCCGAACGACTGATCCCTGCTCCACGCCTAGCGACGCGTCCTCCTCCGCCGGCTTGCAGATGGCCGGGAACTCGATTGCGGGAATCGCGCCGCCACGCCGCGCGACGCCGTAACCGGGCACAGGAAGCCCAGCCCGGTCCAGGACCGAGTTGGTGAGGTGCTTCCGCAGGCAAAGTGCCGTCGTCCAGCTCGAGGCGCCCGTGTATGGCAGATCGAGCAGTTCGAGAACCGCGATCACCGGCGATTCCATGGTCGCCACTCCGTCGATTCCCTCGCACATGTTGAACGCGAGATCGAACTTGCCGCGGCGAATGCGTTCCACCCACCGCGCGTCCTCGTGCACGGGCACGCGCACCACCATGTGCTCGTCGGCAGCCAGCACCTGCTCTATCGCTTCGACTGTGTCGAGGATGAGCAGATCGGGGCGCGCACCGAGCGCGGAAGCTCCATCAAAGAGCAGCGCGATCTTCATGGCAGGCAGGGTTGGGGACAGGAAACAGGAATCAGGAAACAGGAATCAGGAAACGAGCGCTCGAGCGCGCGCCCCCATCAGCTTTCGGTCGGTTCGGTATTCGAGCTCGGCAATCCACACTTCGGCAACTCGTATTACGCACGCGGCGGGCCAACGTTCCGCGTTAGGCGCGGCCCACCTGCGGTCCTGCGCGCGGTTCAGCCGGTCGAGATCGCGCCGGCTGCCGGCGCGACCTCGGGTAGCGGAATCCGCTGGCGTTCCGCGGCCGCGCGCAAACACACCTGAATGAGCTCGTCGTAACTCATTCCGGCAGCCCGCGCAGCTTTGGGCATACACGAGTTGTCCTTGGGATCGGGAAGTACGCCGGGTAGCGGATTCGCCTCCACGACGTTGGGTATGCCGGCGGCGTCCAGCCGCACGTCGATCCGCGACCAGTCGCGGCACCCCAGCGCGTGATAGGCATCCAACGTCACCCGGACGATACGGCGCTCCAGCGCCGAGTCGATCCGTGCGGGACAGTCATAAAGGTCGAGCTGGTGGTCCGGTCCATCCCAGAGCCACTTCGCCTCGAAGCCGTAGATGGGACGCGCGCCGGGCGGCAACGCGTCAAAGCGCATTGCAATGATCGGAAGAACTCGCGCCTGCGCGCCGTTGCCGAGCACCGCACATGTGAACTCCAAGCCTGGGAGGTATTCCTCGACGAGCACCGGCTGCCTGTACTGCTCGAGCAGCTCGTGCGCTCTCGTCTCGAGATCGTCGAGCGTCTCGCACAGATTTCGCTCGGTGATCCCCTTCGAGGATCCCTCGTGTATCGGCTTGACGAATAGCGGCAGGCGGAGCAACGCACGGCCATACCGAGCGTGATGGCGGACGGCGGTCGAGAGCGCCGCGATGTCCGATTCGCACTCCACCACTGCGAACGGGGCAGTGGGGATCTCGTGATAGGCGAGCGTCTCCTTGGTGCGTCTCTTGTCGAGGCAGAGCGACAGCGTAAAGGGATCGCTGCCGGCGTACGGCACACCGTAGAACTCGCAGATGGCCGGCACGTGCGCCTCGCGGTTGGGACCTCTGAGCCCCTCCGCCATGTTGAACACGATATCGGGCCGCGCGCGACGGAGCCGATCGGGAAACTCAGGCGTGGCGTCGAGCCGGATAACCTGGCCAAATGCGGCGAGCGCGCGCTCTACGGCGCTGACCGTCTCCTCGCTATCCCACTCGGCGAATTCGTCGCTTAGTGCGAGTAATTCAGAACGCGTCAGGTGCGCGGTGGCGGAAGCTGGCGCGCCAGGGGAGGGAGGCTCGTCCTCACCGCCGGTCTCGTCATCGACCAGCGTGGCAGCGTCTGTGTCAGGCTTCAGATTGAACGCGAAGCCGATTCTCGCCATCTACTCCCGCCGAGCGCAGATCGCACTCTGTTGGGGGCGACTCCCGCGGAGTCGGTCGCGTCGCCAGGCGAGCCCGCCAAAGCGGGAGTGAAGCGCCAGTCCGTCACGATTGGCGCGCAAGATAAAAGCGAGCCGTCAGGCGCGCAATGAGGCGACGGGATCTCGAATCCGAAAGATTCCGAAGAGAGATGCGAGATGCGAGATGCGAGGACAACCCCGAACGCTCGGCTCTTCCTCGCAACTCGCATCTCTCGTCTCGACTTCACACTTTATGGTACTCTATCCTCGCCGCCTCTCGCCGATCCTCTCCTTCGTAGATCTCGAAGTCGGAGAAAAATGCGGGAGCTTCGGTTTGCATGAGCCGGATCAGCAGCACGGACAGCCGGCGGATTTCGAGCTCGGCTCCCTCGCTCGCGCGCAACTCGAGCATCGTTCGCCATGCACGTGCATTGCCGGTCACGACGATCTTGGTTTCGGTCGCGTTGGGTAGAACTGACCTCGCGGCTTCGCGCGCCATCTTACGGCGGTGCACCTTGTCGGCCACCCATGCGTAACGCTCCATGAGCCTTTCGACCATCTGCACATACGCGCGCTGCGCTTCGTCGATCTGCTTGCGCCACGCCTCCTCGAGCGCAGGCTCGCCGATCACGGCGGGGGGCACCACGTAGCTGGCTTGGGATTCATCCACGTAGCGCTGGCTCAGCTGCGAGTAAGCCCAACCGGCCCGATGGCGAATGAGCTCGTGCGTGAGCGATCGGCTCACTCCCTCGATGAGCACGGAGTAGTTCGCGTGCTCCAGAACGCTGCCGTGTCCCTGGCGTTTGATGTTCTCGAGATATTCCCGCGTCTCGCGCTTCGCCGGATTTCGCTGGCTCATGTAGCACAGCCGGCCGGCGAATTCCGCCAGGCGCTCACCGTCAGTGCTCTCACCTAGCCAATCTACCGGCAGGTGATCGGGCTGAGTGAACACTGGCCGGGAGAGAATCGTGAGCGTCGGCGTGGTGAGATAGTTGGTCATCGAGCGGCGAGGCTGAACAGGTCGAGGATCAGGAATGGGCCGGTAAGCGGCCTGTCGAGAAGATAGGAAGATAAGGAGGCTTGTCCGATCCTCGCGAAAAAAATGGGATCTCGAGTGGCTGCACGGGAAATCCGTTTGCGAGGAGGCAGATTCGCCCGCGACTCGCGCACCAAAGTGAAGCGCGCGGCGTCTTCAGCCTTGGTCGATGAGTGACAATCTGAACGTCGAATAAGCACGGTGTCGCTCGATATGGTCCAGCGCAGCCCGCGCTGCTGCGTGGAGCGGTTCAATCGCTGGATCGTACTTGATTTCGCCCAGCGAGTGCTCGCCGCTCGGAATTTTCACACCCGGGTTGAGTATGCCGGCTGGATCGAGCGTTCGCTTCACTTCCGCAAAGCTCGCCAACGCGTCAGCGGTCCAAACCCGG
>JBPCLX010000303.1:0-7994 GCA_051002815.1 Gemmatimonadaceae bacterium | reverse complement strand
CCCGGCGAGAATGGAGTGCTCGACCGTGTCGGCTACCTTCCCGAAGAGCGTGGCCTCTACAAGAAGATGCAGGTGCGCCGGCTGCTCCGGTTCATGGCCGAGTTGAAAGGCGTGGACAAGCACACGGCGAACCAGCGGATCGACGAATGGCTCGACCGGCTGTCGTTGCGCGATGAGAAGAAGGATTGGGGAAACGCCAAGCTCGACGAGCTCTCGCGAGGCATGCAGCAGAAGGTGCAGTTCATCGCCACGTTGCTGCACGATCCAGATCTGGTGATACTGGATGAACCGTTCAGCGGGCTCGATCCCATCAACGCCCAGGCGCTCAAGGACACCGTGTTCGACCTGAGGCAGCGCGGCAAGACGGTGATCTTCAGCACTCACCTGATGGAGAACGCCGAGCGCATGTGCGATGCCGTGTGCATCATTGCGCAAGGCGACAAGGTGCTCGATGGCCGGGTCGCCGACGTGAAGTCGCGCGAGGGAACGCGGCATCTGGCACTGGCGCTCGATGGCGAGCCGAACGAAGCGGTACGGCGCGTGCTCCGCGACCCCTCACTCGTCAGGCGGATCGACGATGCGCACCGGACGATCGAGATCGAGCTGATGCCTGACGCCGATGCGGGTTTGATGCTGCGCCAGCTGGTCGACGCCGGTGCAGAGATCCGGCGGTTCGAGCTGGTGCAGCCGTCGCTGCACCAGATCTTTCTGGACAAGGTTGGCGCCCGCGGCGTCGAAGAGGGGATGACCGGTCATGGCTAAGCTCTGGGCAATTGCCAAGCGCGAATACCTCGAGCGGGTGCGCACGCGCTGGTTCTTCATCGCCACCTTCTTCGGCCCTCTGCTGTTCGGCGGATTGATGATCCTCCCGCCTCTCATAGCCGACCGGAGCAGGGCGTCGGAGAACGTCGGCAACATCTACATTCTCGACGCGACAGGCACCGACCTCGGCAATCGCATATCCGGCGTACTTGGCGGTCTAGGCAGCGATGGGATTACGCGCGTCATCACCCTGACCGGCCCGGAGGTCGCGGAGGCGGAATCGCTGGCGACCGATTCGGTGCGCGCGAGTCGGGCGCGAGGCTATCTGGTTCTCGATTCGAGGACGGTGGCAGGTACCGGGGCGCGATACGCCGGAACGAACGCGTCGACGATCGCCGACATGGACGAGCTGACGCGCATCATTCGCGAACAGGTGCTGTCGTTGCGCTTCGAGCGCGCCGGCGTCGATCCGTTGGAGGCGTCGACTATCGCGCGCACCCGGGTGCGGCTCGAGACCGAGCGCCTGACGAGTACCGGCCGCGGTGGCTCGGGCCGGGTGAACATCCTCTTTGCGGTGATGGTCGCCACCCTGCTCTACTTCACCATCTTCCTGTACGGACAGAACGTGCTGCGCGGCGTTATGGAGGAGAAGCAGAATCGAGTAGCCGAGGTGGTGTTTGCCTCCGTGCGGCCCATGACGTTGCTGGGAGGGAAGGTGCTCGGAGTCGGCGCGGTGGGTCTCACGCAGCTGGTGCTCTGGATGCTGAGCGCATTCGTGTTGTACCAGATCCGCGAGCCGCTGTTGACGCGATTCGGCGTGGAGAGCACGACCTTTCCACTCCCGGACATCACGCTGGGCATACTGCTCCTGCTGTTGCTCTTCTTCGTACTCGGCTATGTGTTCTACGCGGCGCTGTTCGCCGCCGTCGGCGCAATGGTGAACAGCGAGCAGGAGGCGCAGCAGGCGCAGCTCCCGGTGGTACTGCTGCTCATCTCGAGCATCGTCATGGTCCAGACGATCCTCAGCCGTCCCGACGGCGAGCTGTCGCGCGTCCTCTCGCTGCTGCCGTTCTCATCGCCTGTCGTGATGCCGCTCCGCATGTCCATCGTCGCCGTTCCCGCGCTCGACATCGCCGCCTCGATCCTCCTGTTGATCGGCGGATGCCTGGCAGTAGTCTGGATCGCCAGCCGAATCTACAGAGTAGGAATGCTCATGTACGGCAAGCGACCGACGATGGGGGAGTTGCTGAGGTGGGTGAGGGGGTAAAGCGCAGAACACAACACCACAGCGACTCAGATCTCGAACAGCTCGGCGAGGACCTTAAGTACCGTACGGAGGGTGGCCGGGGTCACCGATCCGAGCCGTTTCCGCAGCCGCTCGCGATCGACGGTTCGAAGTTGATCCAGGACGACATGTCCAGATTTGCCACCGAATCGACACGGGACACGGTAGGGGTACGGATGCCTACCTGTGGTCAATGGCGCGACGATCGTGGTGTTCAGATGGTGGTTCAGCTCGTCTGGAGAGATCACGAGACAAGGGCGCGTCTTGCGGATTTCACTTCCGCGCACGGGGTCAAGCTCGACGAGAAATACCTCCCCACGACTCGGCACCCGCGCAAGGGGTCCTACCGCCATTCCCACTCAGTTTGATCGAACTGAGTTGCGCCCGTCGCTTCGAGCCGGTCATGACCAGCCTCGTGTGCCCGCTTGGCGGCTTCGGCCCATCCGGCGCGCGGCTTCCTGGGTGCGGCGATGACAATCTGGCCCGCCTCGACCCGAAGCTCGACTTCCTCTGCGAGCCCAGCTTGCTCAATCATGAGCTTGGGGAGGCGGACCCCTTGGGAATTGCCGATACGAACGATTTTGGAGCGCATGAAGCGACCTGGTCGGTGGACTTACAATGTAGGTCCATCTTTCGCGCCGCACAAGTGTGTGTGGTACAGAGGCGCCGCACTTACCTATCCGTTTCTCGTTTCCCTTTTCCCGTATCCCACATCGTCTCGCCTATCCCGTTTCCCGTTTCCCCTTTCCCATTTCCCGCCATTCCATTCTCCGCATCTTCTCCAAGAATGGCGCTACGAAGCTGTTTCAGGAATCTCCGTCCTAACGGTCCAAGCTCCTCTTCGCTCTCGATGCGAAGGGCTTCCTCGAGTGCTACGGCACCCGTTTCGGGATATGCGGCGTGCGGGGCCGGTTCGTAGCCGCTGAACGGTAGCGCGGAATGCTCGACCGCCACCGGCAGCTCTTCTTCCAACAGCTCGTAGAATGGAATGCCGAAGCTTCGCTCGGCCTCCGGCTTGTAGCGGAAGAACGATCCGTGACCCTCGGGCGAGAATATGAGCGTCGTCTGCCAATGCTCGGCGAAATGCTCGAGCATGAACCGCTCATCCCCCGGGAGCAGGCGGCGGCCGACGTGTGGGCGCGAGCGGTACCATCCCAGAACCTCTTCACCGCAGGCGGCTAGATGCGTGTCGGCCCGCGCCATCACGTCACGGAATGCGTTGCGCCCCGCCTCGCCCTGCTCAAGCCATGGGATTGGTACCACGCGGGTCACCGTCGGGAAGATGATTCCGGGCTTCGAGCTGCGCGCGAGAACACCGCCCAACAATCCGAAGACGGGAGCATTCTCTTCGATCGCCTGCCACTGCTCTTCCACCTCGCGCAACGCCGGCTGCGTTATGAACAGAGGGTGGTGCGTAATGCGGTCTCCGAGGACCGCGGCGAGGAGATAATACGAGTCCCCGACCGGACGCCAGCAAATACTCCGCCGAAGCGGCATCGGCGCCAGCGGAAGCGTCCGGCCATTGAAGATGGTATCCCGACTCACGGCTGACCCTCGAACGGGCTGGCCGCGGCGAGCAGCGTTTGGAACCCGGGGTTACCGCGCAGCGAGGCCAGTCGCTCATCCTGCATTACGCGCCACAGCCCGGCCCCGCGCGGTGAGACGCGGTTCAGCGATCGCAGAGCGGCGGCGTGGTCGCCGACCGCGACAAAGGCGAACGAGAAGATCTGCCCCTCGCGTACGGAGAGTGAGCGTGCGGACCGAATCAACGGGCGTTCTTCCAGCCGCCGGGCGCGGGCCAACGCGGCATTGGTCTCCTCGGCGGCCACATCCACCAGCACGGCTACCGCCTCTCCCTGTGCGGGGCTGCCGAGCCGCACGGCCGTTTCCGCATCGGTCCATGCGGCTCGGTATTCGCGAAGCGGGATTCTCGCCAGAACGCGAAGCACGTACGCGTCGCTCGAGCCGGGATCCGCTTCGAGCGCCGCATTCAGCACCACGCACGCAGCGCTGAAGTCGCCTTGCGCGAGTCGTAGCTCGGCGAGATCAATGAGCGCCTGCGCCCTCTCCGGTTCGAGAAAGAGTGACGATCGCAGATGCCTCGCCGCTCGCTCGAACTCTCCGAGCTGCGTCAGCAGCCGTCCCAGGCGGCGGTGCGCCTCCGGATCGTCAGGATCGATGGCGATTGCACGCTCGTACGCCGAGCGTACGCCGGACAGCTCGCGGGGGCTTCGAATTTCGAGGAGTATCGCTCGCGCTACCCATGCATCGGAGCGGCCTGCATCGAGTGTGAGCGCCTTGTCGGTCGCCTCGAGTGCCGCGTTCAGAATGGCGGCGCGGTGGGCGGCGGACAGTCCATCTCGGGCCAGAAAGCGGCCGTAAGCCAGTGCCAGACCGAGCCATGCATCGACGAACGTCGGATCTTCACGCCACGCTGCGTCGAGCTCGACGATCGCGCGTTCAAGAGCTGGGCGTCCTGGCTCCTCGAGCAGACCGACGGCAGTCAGGAATTTTTGATAGGCGTCAGGGTCGCGTGTGGGCGGCTGTGTGAGCTGCTGCATCTCCTCCCGCGAGAGGTTGCGCAGTGTGCGCGAGGCAATCGCAGCGGAGATTGCCCCTTCCAACTCGAAGAGCCGTTGGCGCCCCCGGCCGAACCGGCCGCTCCACACCTCGCTCCCGGTGCGCCCATCCAGCAGGCGAATGGTGAGTGTGGCTACCGTTGTTCCCGGCTCCAGCCTTCCTTCGAGCAGGTAGCGCACCTCGGCGCCGGAGGGGCCGTTGAGTGCTGCTACTCCGCCGCCGCCGCGTGACGGCCTGGTTATTACCTCCCGCGGTCGGACCGAGGCGAGGCGCGCCGAAACGCGTTTTCCTAACGCCGCGGCGAGGTCGTGCTGGGCCTGTTCACCGCTGGAAGATTCGAAGTCGAGTACGGCAAGTGGGCGGCGTCCGGCGTCGAGAGCCGGCAACTCATCCACGGTTCCGGGTTCAGGCGTGCAGGCCGGTGGCACCGCGCCGGCGCGCTGCGCATCGGCTGGAAATGTGCCTAACGCGAAAATCGCGAGCAGCGCAGGCAATCGCATCGGCGCGAATCCCCTTCGCTCATTGCACGAGTATGGGCCGTTGCGCGAACCCGCGCACAGGGCCTACGACATCGGTACCGGCGTACACTCCTTGTATGAGCCCCTTCTCGTCGCCACTTGGACGAGCGTCAACGATGACAAAGGTTCGAACATCCGTCACCGAGAAGCACTTGGCGGTGTTGCCACCGAAATCGTCCTGAGGGTAAACGGGGGGAGCCGCGCAGTCGCCACCGACTGAATCACGGACGATCGGTACTCTGACGGCTACTCCGACCTGCCCTCCCGCGTTAATGCATTCGTCGCTGGGTGAACGACCGCACAGACCAGCGACTGCACCGAAGCCAAGTGCGTCAATGGTTTCATCATCCAATCCGCCATTCTTGCCCTGAATCAAATCGCCGAAGATCCCGGAGATCAAGATGTGGCAATGTGAGCCCACCGGGCTCGTCCACGGCGGACCAGGATAGATATTCTGCGCGTAATTAACATCACCGTTGGGGTCATGAGGCTGGCCGGGTGTCGTCAGGCCGGGCAAATTCACTGCGCCGAACCACATTGGCAGCACATCAGTCGCCGATTCATGAGACTTCAGCGAGAATCGCTTGCGGATATCCGAGTTCAACATGACCCTCAGCGCACTCATGCTCGGCGGGGTAGTGGGATACTTGCTCAGCCAAGTCGTCTCGTGAATTGCCCAAGGGGCGGCACATGGAGTCGCCGCCACGGGCAGCCACGCCGTCGTCTCGATCGAGAGGGAGAACTCTGTGCCGCCGATGAACTGGGCGAGATAGAAGCCACGATCGGGGCCTCGCACGGAGAGTCGAATTGCGTTGGCGCCCACGCTGCAACCGGAAGTGCACAAGGACGTGAATCCGGCAGCGTCGCTGTACGTGCCATATTCGAACGACGTAATCGTAGCCGCGTCTCCGAACACCGGATTATTCGACAACAGCAAGTCCGCTTGAGTGCGTGCGGTCCCGTGTTGCGTTTCATGCAGGAGTTGAAGTGTCGCCGCCAATACCGCTGCGTCGGCGCTTCGCCGCAGCTCGCTCTTGTAAGCCTGCATCTGTGAAACGTCCACGGCAAACGCGCCGAAGCCCAGGAGTGCGACCATCAGCAGAGCGACGAGAATCACGATTGCTCCCTTCCGCTCACTAGTACGCATTGCCGCCTCCGTACATGCGGGTCACGGATTCTCCCCGAACCACGACATTATTCGAACCAGGGCCGGTCCGAGAATCACAATGAACAATGCCGGCAGAATCATTATCACCAACGGAAACGTCATCTTGATCGGGGCAACCGATGCCTTGCGCTCCGCCGTCTGACGGCGACGGCGGCGCAGCGTTTCCGCGAATACCCGCAACACTTTTGCGACGCTGCTGCCTAACCTCTCGGACTGAATGAGATTCTGCACCAGCACCTGCACCTCTTCAACTCCCGTTCGTTCGTACATTGCCCGCAACGCATCGGCACGGGTCAAGCCCGCATTCACCTTCCTGCTCACCACCAGCAGTTCGCGCGACATGTCGGGGTGGACCGGCTTGGTTTCCCGTGCTACCCGCAGAACAGCCGCATCGAGGCCCAGCCCGGCTTCCACGCACAGCACCAGCAGATCCACGCCATCAGGGAGCGAACGGCGCAGCCGCTCCTGCCGTAGCCGCATCGCCCGCTCCAGCCAGTAGACAGGCATCATGTAGCCGACCAGCGTCATGATCGCGACCACGAGCAGAAAACTCAACGCCGCCGCCTTTGGCGCGACCAGCGCGCCGAGCAGTGTCATGAGCGAAAGCGACGCCAGGCGCGCCATCGCGAACGTGGCAGGCGCGGTCGGGCGATCGAAGCCGGCCTTGATCAGCTTCTGCCGTGTCGCCTCGTCTTCCTGCCACGCAGCGGGCGAAAGCGCCGACAGCCGCCGCATTAGCGCCGATCGAGCGGCTTCCCCGCCTAGCAACAGCCGGTAACTTTCCTTCGCATCGGTCGTGGCGACCATGCTGCGACCGACCACCTGCCGGCGCTGCCGGTCGGCAATCACCGCATACGTGGCGATCGAAATGGCCCCGACGACTATCGCTAACAGTACCCATAACGTCAGTGGTAGGCCGGTGAACATCTACGAACCTATTGCGCGACGCGCGACGCTGGACCCGCGACGCAGGAGTGCTCGTATGCAGGGCTGTTCCCGCATCGCGCGTCGCCCGTCGCTCACCCCGCGCTCAGTAATCCACATCGGCAATCTTCATCATGACCACATAACCCAACGCCACTGACACCGCCGCGCCCACGAGAAGAATCTGGCCGGTGCCGTTCGAAGTGAAGCCCTGAATGAAGTCAGGCATCATGTACGACAGCGCGACAAACACCACGACCGGCAGCAGCGCCAGAATTCGTGCCGAGTAAGTCGCCTCCGCTGTGAGTGTCTTGAGATGGCCGCGGATGGACGAGCGTTGGCGAAGCATATCGGCGGTGTTCTGAAGCACCTCACCCAGATTGCCGCCTGTCTCTCTCTGGATGAGAAGCGCGGTAACAAGCATCTTGACGTCGAGGCTGCCGACCCGCTCCTCGAAATTAGTCAGCGCGGTGCGAGCGTCGATGCCCAGCCGCTGCTCGTCATACATTCGCGCAAACTGCGGACCCAGCGGCTCGGCCAGCTCCATGCCGAGAAAGTTCGTGGCGGCATGAAACGAATAGCCAGATCGCAGCGCGCTCCCGAGCATGTCGATTGCGTCGGGCAATTGCTCCTCGTACGCACGCTCCTTGCGCCCATAGCGTCTCGACAACCAACCGAACGGTGCCAGCGCACCCGCCACCGCGCCGACAATCACGCCGACCGCACCCATCCGCGTTCCGAGCAGGCCTCCCAGCAT
>JBPCLX010000302.1:0-9050 GCA_051002815.1 Gemmatimonadaceae bacterium | reverse complement strand
CAGGATCGTCGCCTTGTCCTCCGCCGTGAACTGGCGGCGCTGTTTGCTTCCGTTCTCTCGATTCATGGCTCCTCCGTGCTCCAGAGTATGGAGCGGTGAGGAGTCACATTTCAACTGAGGCGGGACACGCCGACTGCACTGGGACGAACTGTGCCTCTAGTGGTTGCGAGTTAATGTGGGTAGGCCCTGGCGATGAGGGTTGAGCTTGAATGAAGTTCACCTCCCTGAGCGGCGGAGGGGAGAGATGTTTTGTCTAAAGTATGTCAGAGCCTTCAACTACGGCGTGGTTATAGGCGGCGCGATCTTGGTCGCGTGCACAGGCAACCGCGATGCCCCTCCTCCGCTCCGAGAAAACTCAGCAGCCCGGGCTGCCAGCGTGGTCGAGCGATCGGCGACAGTTCGGTGGGACACGTTATACCTTATCGGGGGCAGCGCCCAGGACACTCTGCTTCTTCTGCCACGGCTGTTGGCATCGCATGCTCGTCTGCTCTATGTCTACGACTATTCTGACGCACAGGTAAAGGCCTTCGATGAAAGTGGTCACCTGCGCTGGCGGTTCGGACGAAAAGGCGCGGGTCCAGGCGAGTTCCGGAACGCATGGGATCTCGTCGTCGGGCCGAGCGGCGACGTCTGGGTTCTCGATGCGAGTCTGCAGCGTCTTACCGTTGTTTCGCCTCGCGGACAGCTCGTCCAACTGATATCGCTCAAAGCGGGACGCGTAAAGGACGTGATTTCGACGTCGCGCGAAACGCTAGGCGTCGTTATCGCGCCGGACGAGTTCCTCGTAACCATCGACTCCACTGGCGCGATTGCCCCCGTCGGTGGCTTGCCAATGGCCGCGCTGCGCGACGTCCAGCCGACGATCCGCCAGACGATCAGCTCCGGCGCGCCGGACGGCTTGACCTGGGCCAGCACGTTTCTCTGGGGGCGCCACATACTCGTGTTCCGCGGTCGAACCATCCAGTGCCGGGGCGAGCTCATCGGGGCCGAATCCTTCCCTGAGACGACACAAGGAACACGCGCGCATGCTCTTGCGATCGCGGTCGATGGGGCCAGCGTATTTGTTCTCCGTCCTCCGCTCGAACGCGGCGCCACAAGTACGCTGGACGAGTACTCGGTAATGAGCTGCGAACACACGCGTACAGTTGGCCTGCCCGGCGCGTTCTACACGATGGCCGCAAGCGACGGGGTGTTCTTCCTCGAGAAGGAGGATCCGGCGCCAATGATCCTGGCGCTGCAGGAGAGACGGTAGCTGCGGCAAGCGGACGACGACGGACGGTATAGCTGGTGAGCGACATGGCTCGTCAGGGCGAGCGTTTGCGGCCGGCCGCCACCACACGCGCGGGAGCATCTCGCGTCTACGTTAGGTGCCCGTAGACGATGACCTCGTCGCCAGGGCGACCGCGGGCTGCTGGGGCGCTACCGAATGTGGCTGTCGCGATGAAAAGGGCCCCAGGGGCGCGTGCGCATAACGTTGCACTCGACGGGTCTGCGTGGCGAGCATGATCATGCGGGAGTGCGGACGCGACGCGCCGCGGAGCCTGGCAGACAAACGACGTATCCATCACCGCACGTACATAACAAGCGCCGCGGCAACCGGCGGGCGGGTCACATCCACCGTGACTGGATGCCCTATCGCGGTCGAGGAAAGGTCCCGATTACGGTTTCGACGCGCTGAGCGATGTGTTCCAGTTCATCCACCAGCTCGGGCGCCTCCTTCAGCGCGGCGAGGTCCGTCAGGTCGGCCCAGAGCTGCGGCCAATCCAGTGCGCCACTCTGTCGCACCAGCACGCCTTCGACGTCGACCCAATCCTGCGGCCTCGCGGCGAACGCCTTGTGCACCACGAGGTCCGTCGCCGAGCAGGTACGGAGGGTCGCCCCCGGCGCCAACTCGGCGTCCGTCGCGCGATCGATCCCCCGCGCTTCGAACGGCATGGCGCCGAGCGCTACATCTATTGCGAATCCGTCGTCCGTGCGCAGCAGCAGCACCCGGTGCCGCTCGGCGAACACCGCGGCTTCGGTGATTCGCGGAGCGAAGTCCGCGAGGAGGACAGCGATGATCGGCCGCTCGCCGCCGAAGCCGGCCATGACGGTGAACTCGAGGTCCGTCGTGAGGCGCGGCGTTCCCCAACGAAAGTTAGCGATGCCCCGATGTAGCAGAAGCGCAGGCCGCGCCCGGCCAACTGCGATTGAACGTGCGCGCCCGCATGCAGGAGCGATTTCACCGCCCTCGAGACCGGGCGAACACTCGCTGCTGTTCGACGAGCCCGGAAGTCTGGGACGGCGGCTCGTTTCGGATGCGCGCCCAGAGCGCCTGGTCAAGCTGTTCGGCGACGTCGAAGAGATCGACGGCACGCAGCTCGGCTGCCCGCACTTGAGCCAGGGCAGTGGCGGCGGTGCGCCACTGAGCCATCCAGGCCCGAGCCTGAGCGACCGTGGGAGTGGTCATAGCTGGAATAATATGCGCTCGACGGATCTACGCTCGAGTCCTGGCGGCTTCGGTCCCCGAAATAAGACCAGTCACAGATCGGACCCTCAGTAGGTAACCGCGGCTATTCCTTCGCGTAGCCCGCACGCGCTTGTCCCGCGTCGCTGCGTAGATGCAGGTGACGGCCCCGGTCTCAGTTCACAACCGTGGTGGCGCACCCCTTCCAGCCACCCTGACTTTGGATCCACGAAGAAGCCGACCTCCTGCTCCTTGACGGCATCCCGTGGGATCGGTGATGGAAGTGAGCTGCCCGCGGTCAAGGCGGCGGATTCTGGGTGAAAAAAAGGCCCAGCGTCGTTGAGGTGAGATCATGATCGCTCCTGAAAGCGGTACACATCACGCAGGTAGGAGGAGGTGCTTGTAACGTGTGTTAAGTTGAATATCTTCTGCAGTGGAACGTCCGCTCTTCACGGGATCAGCTGCCTGATGGCAGCCATTCCCTCCGCGGCTGCTCATCCGCCAATCGGATGGCCAAGGCGGACACTCTGAGAGACCGGGAGGCGCGCCTAGTGCTCCGCCGGTGTACGCAACAGAATCGCAGGTGTCGGGCTGACCGCTCGGACCTGTTGCGCCTGAGTTCGACGATGCGGCGGACTGTTTGCCCGGCATTGCCCACGGGTAGCCTCACGTTCGATCCCTATTGTTCACCGAGCGGCATATCGCGCGTTGGACCCATGAGGATTGCAGGCATCGCGCTCGCTATCCTCGCTGGGTTGGGCTGTGCCGGCGGATCGTTCACGGCACTAAGCCCGAGTCCCCAAGTCGCTCGCGCCGACTCGCTGGCCGGCGCAGGCGATACCGCTGCGGCCCTTGCCCTCCTCGACTCTGTGGTAACCACGGAGCCCCGGAATGCAGTAGCGTGGAACCGTCGCGGAATGCTCGCCTGGGCCAAAGGGCGTTCGTCCCGTCGGCTCGTGACAGGCATGAGCCAGGCGAATATCGACTTGCTTCGCACTGCCGATACGTCGCTCCGCCTGGCAAGACGATTAGCGTCCGATAGCGGGCGATACGCGCTCGATCTGGGTCGTTATTTTCTGTATGCCGATTTGATCACTCTACGCGTCCAGGCCCCCGGACAGTTCAGACATGCGTTCCAGGCAGCGCGACGCGTCGGTGACAGCAGCCTGGTCGCCGAAGCGCTCGATGAGCTCGGCATGGTTCACTGGCGGCGCTACGAGGTGCTTGCTGACAGGCGCCTGTTGCCAGGGCTTCCCTTCATCGACCTCGAAGAGCTGGTAACCGATGAGCGGAACGTGCGCAGGTTGTTGTCCGATCAAAGCGTTGCACCGAAGCCACCGTTAGGCATGGGGATTTACGAGGACGCCCTCTCCTCGTTCAAAGGTGCGCTCGATTGGGATCCAGGTCACACGCGCGCCCTGCGACACGTGTACATGGCACTGGCCGAGAAAAACAACTGGGAAGCGCTCCGTGAGCAGTCTGGTCAGCGGCGGTCTCGCGCTCCGTATGATCCGCTGGCTTGGCTCGCTGAGGGGTTGGCGAACCATCGGTTAGGCGATGCCGGGCAAGCAACGATCGCATTCGACAGCGCCCTCGCGCTGTTGTCGGACGCCGAGCATGAGCACTACACCGATATATCCAGAATACTACGGTTGGGGGACTCCGTACGGTACAAGCGACAGAGCGAACGAGCGCGCAAGCAGTTCTCTGAGATTTTCTGGCTCACCGCCGATCCTTTGGCGATCACCTCCGGCAACGAACTCTGGCTCGAGTTCCTAACACGGGTGACTTACGCGGAGTTGCGTTGGACGTCAGACGATTTCGATTTGCGGGGCGCTAACAGCGATCGCGGTCAAATCCTCGTACGCTACGGTCCGCCCGGCGTGGTTGCCGCCTTCGCAGCCCCTGAGAATCAGACCGAGAACTGCCGGCCCTCTGAAATTCCCATTATTCAGCCGAGCAGTGGCGATCCTCGCACGAAAGCGCCGCTCCCTGCGAACTTCGAGCTCGTGTGTTCGAAATCGTTCGACACGGGTGTGCCGCTGCTACTGTGGTATTACCCTGAGCTGAACCTTCATTTCGTCTTCCGAACACCGCCCACCTACGGAACGGGTACGCACGCAGGCCCATACGCACAGGTCGCCGTCGAGGCACGCGAAGCGGCGCCCGCGGGTTGGACAAACATTCCGGTCAGCCGCTTTCACATTGATTCCGTCAAGGTAGTCGTCTCACGCTTCAAGGCTCCTGGCGACTCGACTGACGCGCTCGTGGTAGCCGAGATGCCGATTGGCCACCTTGTGGGGCGCGGCCGGGCGGGCGTCGTACCCGTCGACGTCGCATTTGTCGCCTACGATCACCGGGGACGCACGGTGCGCCGCGACTCTGCTCGGCAGTTAGTAGACGCCGATGCAGTCGGTGCATCGGAAATTCGTGAGTGGCGTCAGCGCGTCGGCCTGGGCGCGACTCTGTATCGGGTCGAAGCGCTGGAGCCCGACAGTCTCCGCGCAGCGCGAGCACTCGGCGAGCTGGTCCCACTGCCATGGATCGGTTTTGGCGTCAGCGACCTGTTGGTCGCACAGCGAGTGAGGCGGGGCGCACATGGAGATGGGCGTTGGAGCGACTTCGAGATAGAGCCAAGCGTCGGTACCTTCGCCCTCGGCCAAAGTGTGGGCCTGCTCTGGGAAACCTATTGGCTGACGAACGAAGGCGGCAAGAACCGCTATCAGGTTGTTCTGACGCTCGAGCCGCGAGACGGCTCGCGCGGAGAGCGGGGCTTTGCTGCGAAGATCATTGACGGATTCAAGGATATCGTGGGTCTGAGCGCACAAGGTATAGACCGCGTGCAACTAGAGTACACGCGCGAGATGCCTGCGCAGCTGATACAGGTGGATCACCTGTCGCTTGATTTGGGTGGACTCCCTCCGGGACAGTACCGGCTCGCGCTAGCCATCACTGATATCATATCGGGGCGATCGGCCTCCAGGCACAGAGACATAGACGTTACTCGATAGCGGCCAACGCACAGCTCAGACGACAATTGTCACGGCTTGGGCGTAGGTCGTCACGCATACAGCTCCGACCGCCGGCGGCAGTAGCCTTGCAAGAGAGCCGCCACCTCGCTTGACTCACCGACGGTCATCGTGCCGCCTATCAGAAGCAGCTGAAAGTGGGCAACTGCCAGCGGAGCCGCTTGGCCCGAGACAACGCATAACGACCCGCTTGCAGTTCTGATCGGAGCTGTCCTCAATCGACAAATTCATCCCCAAAATCGCTTGATGGTACCGCAACCTGGCTGATGCACCGAGCGCTTCGTGCGCGATTACTCGCGTCATGCAATCCTCTGCCAGCCGAATCTTGCTATGTTGGACCGTAGCACGCACGGGCAATCCTCCGTTCAGACGTACTTCGTGGGTCTCATATTACGGATCGGATCTGCGATACCTAACGACGCGACCCAGTGGCTCAGGCCTACCGAATGCCCGACAGTTGAAATCACGAATTCGCCCAATGGATCCGTAGCACTTCGACCTTCGCGCCACACTCAGTCCGTGCGCAGCGCCTCCATTGGACTCACCCGGGCGGCCCGGCGCGCCGGAACGAGGCTCGCCACCGACGCGACCACAAGAAGTCCGAGTCCGACGAGGATGAGGACCGCCGGCTCTCGCGGTGACGTGTCGAACAGAAGGTCAGTTACCCGGTCACCTCCCGCCAGCGCAAGGGCGAGCCCCAGCGCAACGCCCACGGCCGCTATTCGGAGTCCATCGCCGAGCACGAGGAGCACGACTCTCGATGTCGCGGCGCCGACAGCGATGCGGACGCCTATCTCGCGCGTACGCTGCGTCACGGCGTATGCAACCGCTGTATAGAGGCCTAGCGCGGCGAGGATTGCCGCGAGCACGCCGAACGCGGTGAACACCGATGCACCGAGCCGCCATGGCCGGATCTGCGGGTCGAGGGCGTCTCCGAGCGTGCGCGCATCCACATACGGCAGCGCGGGATCCAAGTCACGCAGGACGCGGCCGAGCGTGCCGTCCATGCCACGCACTCCCGGTGCGACGTGGACGAGTAGCACACGATCGCTCGAGGATGCGGGATGGAGCGGCGCATAGATCCAGAGGCGCTGCTCCTCGCGAAGACGGAACGTGCGCGCATTGCGAACCACTCCCACCACGCGCGCGCATGTTTCGGGAGCGGAAGAGATATACGCGCACTCGCCGAGCGGTGAACGTCCAGGCCACGCCGCATCGGCGAGCGCCTCATTCACCATAACGACTGGCGCCGCACCACGATCAGCCGGCGTGAAATCGCGACCGCGCGTGACACGCATCCCGGTTGCATCGAAGAATCCGTCGGTCACGTAGTTGACGAACGGCGACCCTTGTTCGCTAGTGACCCATTCTGCAGCGGGATGCACACGGAGTCCGCCGCCGGTCGCTGTTCGAAGTGGGGCGTTCGTAGCGAGACCCGCACTCTCGACTCCAGGCACCGATCGGACGCGCTCGAGCACCCGCTCGAAGAACGCGGCCACCTCGCGTCCATCGCGCCCCGTACCAGCGAAGTCGAGGTGAACTACGAGGGAGCGCTCCGTGTCCATCCCGAGGTCTACTGTCGTGACACGATGGAGACTTTGCAGGAAGAGGCCCGCGCCCACTAGAAGCACCGCCGACAGAGCCGTCTGCGACACGAGCAGTCCCCAATACACTCTCGAGCGGCGGGTCGCGCCATGCTGCGCGCCATCGCGCAGCCCTGTCAACGGATCATCGCGCGTTTGCATTACGGGCGCCAATCCAGTCAGCAGCGCCGCCACGATCACCGCGCCCGCCCATAGCGCGAACGTGTACCAGTCGGCCCCCGCACTCTCGCCGATCATCCCCGGGAGTATGGCTCGGCGTGCCCATGTGCCGCCGACCGCCATGATCGCCAATGCGCCGGCGCCGCCCAGGAGCGCCGCGACGGCGCTCTCGACGAACAGCATTGCCGCGAGCGGCGACTCATGCCCAGTGCCAGACGCACGGCGATCTCCCTCCTCCTCCGCCTCGCACGCAGCAGGAACAGGCTCGCTACGTTCGCGCAGGCGATGACGAGCAGCACGAAAGCGACACCCGCCAGCCAGACGGCCACCGTGGCTTCCGGGATGCGGCGCCCGTCTTGTCCGAGCGCGCCGGTGATTGGCTGCAGCGTCACGCTTCTGCCTCTTCCGCGCATCCTGTCGCGCACGTCAGGCGGCAGCGGCTGTAGAGCCTCCTCCAAAATAGCGTTATGCGCCCGCGTGATCTCCGCCGACAGCTGCGCAGGTGGAGCCGCTGCCCGCGGCCTCACGATGAACTTGAGGTTTGACGAGCTTGCGAAGGTGTACCACGTCGGCGGCCTGCGTTCCCCATCGGCCGCCGCGAATAAAGGCAGCCACACGTCCGTGTCCGTCAACTCCACTCCGCGAAAGCCGCGCGGCGCTATTCCGATTATCTGATATGGCTGTCCTTTGACCTGGAGTGTCGTGCCGAGCACTGCCGGGTCGCCGCCGAACCGCCGTTGCCAGAAGGCGTGACCGAGCACGGCAACTCGGGCACCCGTCGCTGGGTGCGCCTCATCATCGGCGATGAAGCGGCCGAGCGCGGGCGGCGTGCCTAACGTCTGCCAGAATCCAGCCGACACGAGAGTTGCGCGTGCCATCTGTGCGTCCGGACCGGAACCCACGACCAGTTCTTCCGTGGGGTCGTAGGCCGCCACGCCGGTGAGCGTACTCGCGTTCTCACGCAGTCGCTCGAAGAATGGGTAGGAGAGTCGGTCGTGAGTACGGACCGAGTCGACCGCCAGCTCGTAATGGAAATACGGCGTTGCCAGCTGATTCGGCGCCGAGACGTGTGGCGGAGGCTGCAGCAGCAGCCGGCGCATCATTCCGTACATCGTCGTTGCCGCGCCAATACCTAACGCCAGCGTAAGCACCACCCCGAGGGTGAAGAATGGCGCCGTGCGAAGCCCGCGGATGGCGTATCGCAAGTCCGTCCACGTCAGGTGCCACCACTGCTCGCGCTCCCGGCGCTGTTCGAGGCGCTCGCCTATATCGCGGAGCCGTTGGCGCGTCGCCTGCACGTCACCAAACTCTTCCAGCACGGTTCGATCGATCTCCTCCGCGGCGATACCCCGCGCGCGCAACTCCTCGGCGCGTGCCTGGAAGTGGAAGCGAAGCTCATCGTCAATATCGGCGTCGACGTCGGACCGCCAGAAGCGCAGATAGCGGCGCCAATTTGGGACCTGCGGCATGGCAGATTCTCCACGGTATTCGGCTGGGACGCGGTCTCGACTCGAAGGAGGAATGAGGCCCACCAGCCGGCGAGTTTCGCCCTCAGGCCGGGCGCGGGGCTGTGAGCACGCCCGCCATACCGGCCGCGTAGCGCTCCCACTGGGCGGTCTGCGCGCGCAGCTCACGCCTCCCAGCGGCAGTCAGGCGGTAGAACTTCGCTCTTTTGCCCTGCTCGGTGTGACCCCACTCGGATTCGATCCAACCCCGCTCCTCCATGCGATGGAGGGAGGTGTAGAGCGCTCCGTCGAGGATGCGGAAGGTCTGGCCAGAGGACTCGCGAATCCAGCGCGCGACCCCATAGCC
>JBPCLX010000301.1:0-6603 GCA_051002815.1 Gemmatimonadaceae bacterium | reverse complement strand
GATATGAGAATTACAAGCGGTTGGGCGATGCTCTCGTCGTACCGCGGTCGGAGTGCGACCTGTTGCTGCCGGCGCTCGTCGGCGATTACACGGACTTTTACGCCTCGCTCCACCATGCGACGAACGTCGGCCGGATGTTCCGGCCGGACAACCCTCTGCTTCCAAACTACAAGTTCGTGCCTATCGCCTATCATGGGCGTGCATCGTCGCTGGTCGCGAGCGGCATGCCGGTGCGCCGGCCGGCGGGGCAGCGCAAGGCACCTGACGACCAGGTTCCGGAATACGGGCCGACCAGGCTTCTCGACTACGAGGCGGAGCTCGGCGTGTTCGTCGGCACCGGGAACGCGTTAGGTGAGCCGATCCCCATCGGCCGTGCGGCGTCGCATCTGTTCGGCGTGTGCCTGGTGAACGACTGGTCGGCGCGCGACATCCAGGCGTGGGAATACCAGCCTCTCGGTCCGTTTCTAGCCAAGAGCTTTGCCACGACCCTCTCGCCGTGGGTCGTAACGCTCGATGCCCTGGCGCCGTTCCGGGTACCGGCGTCGCGGCGCGCGGATAGCGATCCGGCGCCGTTGCCGTATCTGCAGGACGCGGATGACCAACGGGCGGGCGGCCTGGACCTGACTATCGAAGTTTGGCTGCGTACCCGGGCGATGCGTGAGTCGGGCGCGCCGGCCTTGCGGCTGAGCCGCGCCAGCTTTGCCGGAATGTACTGGACGATAGCCCAGATGCTGACGCACCACGCGAGCAGCGGATGCAACATGCGGCCGGGCGACCTCTTTGCGAGCGGCACCATTTCAGGCCCGGAGAAGGGGAGCCGTGGCTGTTTGCTGGAGCTGACCTCGCGCGGAGCCGATCCGGTGCAGCTTCTGAACGGTGAGACGCGCAAATTTCTGGAAGACGGCGATGAGGTCGTCTTGCGCGGCTTCTGCGAGCGCGAGGGTTACGTGCGCATCGGGCTCGGTGAATGCACTGGGAGGGTGATTCCCGCCGAGTAGAAGGAACGGGAGCTAGCCTCCCATCGACGTTTTCACCTCACGCCATGACGATCACCTCGCCGGTAATCCGGGCTGCGTCATCCGAGCAGAGAAACCGCGCGACAGCGGCCACCTCCTCGCGCGAGACATAACGCGCGTTGGTCCCCATCGACTCGACGTTCGCCGTCGTGCGCACCGCCACCGGCGCGATGGCGTTCGACCGAATGCCGTGGCCTTCTTCTTCCTGCGCCACCGTGCGCATCAAGGTGAGCACGCCGCTTTTCGCAGCGGCGTACGCGGCCATTCCGGCGCTCTGACCGCCGTCGATGACCGCGGTCGATCCGAAGTACAGGATGGCGCCTCCTCCTACACGCAACAACGGAATGAGGGCGCGCGTAGCGAGGTAGGCACTCGTCAGGTTGATGGAGAACATGCGGTTCCACACGGCAGGATCGCTTTCGGCTACCGGGCCGCTCATTGCGAATCCACCGGCGGCGTGCACGAATACGTCCACCTGGCCGTAGCTCGCCTCGAGGTCCATGCTCAGGGCAGTCGTTTGCGCGGGATCGGTGAGATCGCAGGGAAACGCACGTGCATCGAAGCCGGCATCGATGAGTGCCGCGACGCGGGCGACCACATGTTCCCGCGACCGATCGACCGCAGCGACCCGAGCCCCACCTTCGCAGAAGGAAGAGGCGAGCGCTTCTCCGATCTGTCCCTCGCGGCCCACCCCCGTGATCACCACTACTTTCTCTGCAAAGCTCATCTGACCCTCCGGTGCTGGCGGTAGCTTGTCGCTCCACGCGGGCTCCAGCAATCCCGGTGGCGGGTCCGGCTCCGGGATTGCATCTATTGAACATGACCTTAGACATTCGCGCGTTGGGTGCGGGGCGGCTGCCGTGAAAGCCGCCCAGTCGGAACTACTTCGAGTCAATCAATGACAAAGGTGCTCAAGATCAGCGCGCTGGTGCTGGTGGCGTTGCTACTGCTGATGATGGCCTTCATCGGCATTCTGTACAGTACGCGAGGCAGCCCGATCTCCGCGGTCCACAACGTGGGCGGCAACGAGGGTTCGCCAGCCGTTGGCACTGAGCGGTTTCAAAGGGTCGTCGAGCTTCTCACACAAGCCAACCTGCTGGCCGGAAACAGGATAACGGTGGCGACCAACGGCGACGAAACATATCCACAGCTCTGGGAGGACCTGCGATCGGCGCAGCGTTCGATCACCCTTCAGCTGTACTACATGAATCCCGGAGCGATGGCCGATACGCTGCACGGGATTCTCGTCGAACGCGCGGCGGCCGGAGTGAGAATCCTCTTTCTGAGTGATGCCTTCGGGTCGCAGAACATCCCGGACGAGTATCTGGAGTCGCTTCGGCGTGCGGGTGTCGAGGTGGCATCCTTCCGCCCGGTGCACTGGTATTCGATCCACAAGGCCCAGAGCCGGTCACACATCCGGGTCGTCGTGGTCGATGGATCGATAGGCTGGACAGGGGGGTTCGGAATCGACGACAAGTGGTTTGGAGACGGCCGCACCAACGGCGCGTGGCGGGATACCAACGCACGGTTCATCGGACCCGCCGTAATGCAGCTGCAGGCGACGTTCGCGACTGGCTGGGCGGAAGCCACCGGGTCGCTGATCACCGGACAACAGTTCTTCCCCATCGCGGGATTCGAGACGGATGGAGGCCAGTCGGCGGCGCTGCTCCATACGGCCCCTACGATCGGCAGCACGGCGGCCGAACGGTATCTGGCGTTGTCGATAGCAGCCGCGCGCAACACGCTGTACATAACCAATTCGTACTTCGTGCCCGACGATGATTTTCGCCGGATGTTGACCGAGGCCGCCAAGCGGGGCGTCGACGTCCGGATCCTGACGACCAGCGATGAAACCGACGTCAAGATGACGTGGATGGCCGGCCGCGCGCATTACGAGCAGCTGCTCGCCGGCGGCGTGCGTGTGTACGAGTATCAACCGACGATGATGCACGCCAAGACGCTGGTCGCCGACGGGCAATGGTCGTCCATTGGAACACTGAACTTCGACAACCGCTCGCTTGTGTTCAACGACGAGTCGATTCTCGTGTCGCTCGACGAGGGGCTCGGTGCGCAACTCGATTCGATCTTCATGAAGGACCTCGAGTATGCGACGGAGATGCGGCTCGAGACGTTCCGGCAGCGTTCGTGGTTCTCAAAGGTACAGGAATGGAGCGCCAGCAGGCTGGGCCGGCTGTTGTGACATCTCCGGCGGCTCCGCTGGCCGCCTTCCATCCACTTGTAGCCGCATGGTTCCGCGAAGCGGTGGGAGAGCCCAGCGCCCCGCAACGCGACGGCTGGCCGGTCATTGCGTCGGGCGCGCATACGCTCATTCTGGCGCCTACCGGAACCGGCAAGACACTGGCGGCCTTTCTCTGGGAGCTCGACCGTCTGATCGCCGAGGGGGCCGAAACGGGACTGCCTAACGCAACACGCCTGGTCTACGTTTCCCCACTCAAGGCACTCAGCAACGACATCCAGCGGAATCTCGAGGGACCGCTGGCCGCGCTGCGGGAGCGGTTCGCCGCGGTTGGGGAGCCCTTTCCGGAAATTCGCGTGGGCGTTCGCACCGGAGACACCACCTCCTCCGCGCGTGCGCGCATGCGTCGCAAGGCGCCTCACGTGCTGATCACCACGCCGGAGTCGTTACACATTCTGCTCACCAGCGAACGGGCACGTACCATGTTCGCCGGCGTACGCGCGGTCGTCGTCGACGAGATCCACGCGCTCGCCGGCAGCAAGCGCGGCGCACACCTGGCGCTCACTCTCGAGCGCCTCGAGGAGCAGGTGCGGCGCGAGGGAGCCGCGCTGCGCGATGCGGGAAGTCCTGCCGCCGGACCGCAACGCATCGGACTCTCAGCCACCCAGCGGCCGCTCGATGAGATTGCCCGCTATCTGGGAGGGTGCGATGTACCTGACGAGCGCCTGCCGGTCGATCAGCGGTTCCGGCCGGTGCGGATCGTAGACTGCGGTCTGGTGAAGAAGCTCGCGATAAGCGTCGTAACGCCTCTCGCGCGAGAGGAAGACGATCTGGGCGTTACCGTGTGGCACAAGGTAGTCGATGTGCTGCACCAGCTCAGCCGGTCGGCGCGCACCATGCTCGTTTTCGTCAACAATCGGGCGCAGGCCGAAAGACTCGCGGCGCGGCTCAACGCCGAAGTGGAGGAGGAGTTGGCGCAGCCCTACCACGGATCGCTTTCGCGAGAGCGGCGGGAGGTACTGGAAGCTTCACTCAAGGCGGGCACGTTGCGCGTGCTGATGGCGACCAGCGCACTGGAGCTGGGAATCGACATTGGCTCGGTCGATCTGGTCGTGCAGGTACAGTCGCCCAAGCGTACATCCGCGGCCCTCCAGCGCATTGGCCGCGCGGGACATCAGCTCGCGGCAACGAGCCGCGGTGTGCTGGTCCCCACCTATCGTGACGATGTGGTGGAGATCGTCGCGATCGCCGGCGGAATGCTGGACGGTGACGTGGAATCCACGGTCGTTCCCCAGAACGCGCTGGACGTCCTGGCCCAGATCGTGGTTGCAACTGCCGCAATGGAGGATCGTACTTCGGCCGACCTGTTCGCCCTCGTAAGGCGCGCATACCCGTTCCATCGCCTCACGCGGGGTGCATTCGAGGCCGTTCTCGTCATGCTGACCGGCGGGGGTGGCGAGCTTGGCGCCGATCTGGAGCCGCGCATATCGTGGGACCGCCTCACCGATCGAATAAGCGCGCCTCGACGTAGCCGCATGCTCGCCGTCACCTCTGGGGGCACGATTCCCGACCGCGGAACCTACGCCGTCTTTCTGCCCGATCGCACGCGACTCGGCGAGCTCGATGAGGAGTTCGTGCACGAGTCGCGCGTGGGCGACGTGTTTCAACTCGGCTCGTCTACCTGGCGCATTCTGCTGATCGAGCATGATCGAGTGACCGTGCGGCCGGCTCCCGGCGCGCCGGCACGGATGCCGTTCTGGCGCGGTGAGTTCATGGCACGATCCCCCGAGCTCGGGCGCCGGGTGGGCGCCATCCGCCGTCTGGCCGGCGATCCGGATCCGGCGGCTGAAACGGCACTCGCCGCGATGGGAGAGCGGCAGGGCTGGGATGACGAAACGGGGCGTGTGCTTCGCGAGTATGTCGCCGAGCAGCGCGCGGCGACCGGGACAGTGCCTGACGAGAACGTGCTGCTTCTCGAGAGGTTTTCCGATGAGACGGGCGCGCCACGGCTGGTGCTGCACTCGGTGTTCGGGGGACGTGTGAATGCACCGTGGGGACTGGCCCTGGCGCGCCGGTGCGAGGAAGCGCTCGGCGCTGCCGTTCAGGTCCAGACCAGCGATGAGGGCATCCTGCTGCGGCTTCCCGCCGTCGGCGGCGATCCACCGCTCGAGTTGTTCGAGCGACTCATGCCTGACGATGCGGAGCAGGCGGTGATTCAGGGAGTGCGTGAATCCGCGCTGTTCGGCGCGCGGTTTCGCATGAACGCCGCACGGGCGCTCGTCCTCCCCCGCGATCGTCCGGGCAAACGGATGCCACTCTGGCTGCAGCGGTTGCGCGCCGCCGACCTCCTCGAGTCGGTGCGCGAAGTCCCTGACTTCCCTCTCGTCGTCGAGACCTACCGGGAGATTCTGCAGGACGCGTTCGATCTCCCCACGCTGCGGCACGTACTCGGCGAGATCGGCGCGGGAAGAATTCGCATCAAGTACGCCGAGACCGAACAGCCGTCACCATTCGCCGCCGGCCTGATGTTCGGCTTCGTGATGGAGTGGCTGTACGCCGACGACGCCCCGCGCGCCGAGCAGCGGGCGGCGCGGCTGGCGGTCGACCAGGGATTGCTCGACGAGGTGATGGGCACCGAGCCCGATCCGGAGCTTGGCAAGGCGCTCGACGAGGTGCTGGCCGCTCGCCGTGGCGCCGCCCCTAACCGCCGTGCACGCTCCGCGGATGAGCTGGCGCACCTGCTCGAGCGTGCCGGTGACCTGACGATGGAGGAGCTGCGCGAGCGCGTCGCCGATCGTGCCGACTGGCGGCGCGGCGATCCATTCGACGAGCTGCTCGAAGCGCGCCGCGCGCTGGCGATCCCAATTCCCACTGGCGCCGGCGCCGATGAATGGCGGTTTATCCTCACAGAGAGCTTTGCCCGTTACGTGGCCGCGCTCGGGCCGGAGCAGCTGACACGAGTCCGGACCGGACTGCCACTGGAGGAAATGCCCGCGGAGGATGCGGTGCCTTCGGCGCTCCGCGAGGCCTCACTTGCCGCCGGCACAGCGCGCCGCGAACTGCTGGCTCGATGGTTGTCACTTGCCGGGCCGGTCACCCGCGCCGCGATCCAGGACCGGTATGCAATGCCTGACGACTGGATCGGCAGACGTCTTGTCGAGTGGCAGCGGAGCGGAAGGCTGGTGCGCGGACGATTCCGCCCCGAGGTCACCGAGCCGCAGTGGATCGTAAGGTCGGTTGCCGAAATTGCCCGCCGACGCGCACTTGCCGCGCTGCGCAGGCAGATAGCCGCTGTCGACATTTCGACATACGCCGTGTTTCTCCAGCGCTGGCAGCATCTCGATCCGCGGGAGCGATTGCGCGACGCAGGCGGCGCCGAGCGAATCATGC
>JBPCLX010000300.1:0-8810 GCA_051002815.1 Gemmatimonadaceae bacterium | reverse complement strand
GGCGGCCACATCAGCGGGACGAGCAGCATGACGACCGCGAAGGCGACTAGGGTTATCGGCGCGCCGATGCGCACGTAGTCCGCGAAGCGGTACCCGCCGGGCCCCATGACGAGTAGGTGTGCCGGGTGCGCGACCGGGCTCGCGAAGCTGGCGGACGCGGCGAGCGCCATGGTCATCATGAGCGTGTACGGCGAGATCCCGGCACTCGCGGCAGCGCTCAGCGCGATCGGGCTGAGGAGCACGACGACCGCAGCGGACGGCATGACCTGCGTCACCAGCACCGTGAGGATGAACAGCCCGGCCATCAGGGTTCGGGGCCCGAACGTTCCGAGCGAGCCGAGGGTGGCTTCCGCCACGAGCTGTGCCGCGCCGCTCTGCTCGAGCGCCACGCCGAGCGGCAGCATCCCGGCAATGACGAAGACGGCCTGCCAGTCGATGGCACGATACGCCTCGTCCATCGCGATGCAGCGGGCGAGTACCATCGCCGCGCAGCCGAGCACGGCTGCGATCGCAATCGGCACCAACCCGAGCATGGCGGCCGCGAGCACGGCGGCCATGATCGCGGCGGCGATGGGCTCCTTCTCCGGACGCGGCGCGCGCGTGGCGGACTCATCGAGCACGAGGAAGTCGGGATCGGCCGCGACCGCCTCGATCCGGTCGCGCGGCCCGTAGACGAGCAGCGCGTCGCCGAAGCGCAGCTCGAGGTCGCGCAGCTCGGAGCGGTATGGCTTGCCTTCGCGCCACAGGGCGAGCACCGTGAGGCCGTACCTGTGGCGAAAGTTCAGCGCGCCAAGCGCGCGCCCGGCCAGCGTGGTGCGCGGGGAGAGCACGATTTCGGTGATCGTCACCTGCAGCGACTCGAGCTCCTCGACCTGCGCGGGCGTCTGTGCCGAGATCTCGAGGTCCTGCAGCGCCGTCATCACCTCGAGGTCGGCGCGCGAGCCGTGCAGCAGCCACAGGTCGCCCGCCTCGACCGGTTCCGCCGGGGCCGGCATCACACTCAACTCCTCGCCGCGCACTACGCCGACCGCGGTCAGGCCGAACGCGTTGCCGAGCCTACTCTCCGCGAGTGTGCGGCCGGCGAGCACGGAGCCCGCCGGCACACGCACGGGCAGCAGTTCGGACTGAACGCCGTACATCGTCGCCGCTTCCTGCCAGTGCATGAACCGCAGCGCCTCGACCTTGCCGCTTTCGGCGAGCGCCTCGAGCCGGTCGCGCTCGCCCTGCAGCAGGAGCGCGTCGCCCGGCCGCAACTGTATGCGCGGCAGTTCGGGCGGCGTCGTGCCATCGTCCCGTCGAGCCGCGAGCACGTGCACCGCATGCTCTCGTCGAAGCCCGCTCGTGCCCAGTGTGGTGTCGTCCAGCGTGGATCCGGCGACGACGCGCGCCTCGGCCACCACCAGTTTGTCTGCCAGCTCCTGGCTGGTCCGGTCGAATGGCTCGACGACGAGGTGCTCCCGACCGTGCACGGCGTGCAGGTGGTCGGGGAGCCCGTGCAGGATCAGGAGGTCGCCCGCTATCAGCCGCTCGCTCGGCGCCGGCGCGCGCTCGACGCGGCCGCCCCGCCGGATGCCGAGCACCGTCAGGTGCAGCGCCGACCCGAGCCGGCTTTCAGCGAGCGAGCGGCCTACAAGCGCCGAGTCCGCAGCGATGCGCGCGGTAAAAAGGTGCTCCTGCAAGCCGTAAGAGCTGGACAATGCGCTACTGCCCGCGATGCCCACGCCCGGACGATCGGGGAGCAGGCGCCGCCCGCCGACCACCATGAACAGGACACCGGCCGCGAGAATCGCCGCCGTGATCGGCGTGAAGGAAAGCAGCGAGAACGGCTCCAGCCCGGCGTTGCGCAGCGCGTCCGTGACGAGAATGTTCGGCGGCGTCGAGATCGCCGTGAACGGACCGCCGAGCAGGCAGCCCAGCGCCATCGGCAGCAGCAGCCGGGACGGCGGCCGCCGCGTGCGGCGCGCGATGTCCATGGTGACCGGCAGCATGATGGCCGCGACCGTCACCGTGTTGATCAGTGCCGACAGCAGTCCAGACGCCACCATCAGGGCCACGATGAGTTGCATCTCGCCGCCCTGCGCAAAGCGGCGGATCGGGCGCCCCAGGCGGTTCGCGATCCCCGTCCGCGTCAGCGCCGCCGAAAGGATGAACATTGCCCAGACCGTGACGACCGCCGGACTGCTGAAGCCGGCGAGCGCCTGCTCCGGCGTCACCAGACCCGTCACCGCCAGTGCGCCCAGCACCAGCAGCGCGACCAGGTCCATGCGCATAACGCCGCTGATGAAGAGCGCCAGCGCGGCGACGAGGATACCGAATACGAGCGCGATCGACGGTGTCACGCTGCTCCGTGCCGACGGAAAACCGCGACTTCATTTTCGAGTCGGGCGCCTAACCGATCGCGGGCGACTTCGAGTTCGTAGCGTGCCTGCAAGTTCATCCAGAACCGCTCGGAGGTCTTGAAGTAGCGAGCGAGGCGCAGCGCCGTATCGGCGGTGATGGCGCGCTTGCCGAGAACGATCTCGTTAATGCGGCGTGGCGGCACACCGATGTCGTGCGCGATCCGATACTGCGAGAGCCCCAGCGGCTGGAGGAACTCGGCCATGAGGACCTCGCCCGGATGAATGGGCGCAAGCTTCCTGGGTGAAATGTGAGCTCCTGGTGATAGTCGACGAGTGCAGCGTCCGCGGCATCAAGCGCGACGAGCTTTCGAAGCAGGGTGCGGCGGAGATCAGCGGGGAAGCGCCGCACGCGTTCGCGCCGGAAGAGCCGATCGGTGTCGCGATCGGCGAAGGTCGTGATCACTCGAAATAGTAACGCGCCACGTTACTATCTGTCAAGTGAGATCCGTTTGAGAATTTCCACCTCGAGATGGGGCGGGAGCCGGGCTTTACCGTGATGCGAGCTGGGGGAATGGTGGCGGCCGCGTCGAAGAACCGTGAGGACTGGAGCGGCGCGCCTCGATTGAGGCGCGCCGCGGTTAGTGTGGCTCCGACTTCGAAGCCTGTTGCAGCCCGGATGACCGACAGGTGCCGAGCCCATCCTGCAGCCCAACGATTCCTACGGCAGGTTGACCTGCCGCGTCTGTCCGCCGGATGCGAAGAGCACTGCCGCGGTCGACACGCATCAACCCGCCAGCGGACTCACGCCACGACCGTTCCGCGTTGGTGTGCGAGCGCCTTGTACGCCCAGGCCGTCGCGACCCCGAACACGATGTGGGAGAAGATGCTCACCCAGTTCCGCGCCATCGCGAACCACGGGAAGATGCCGGTGAAGGCGTAGAAGTTCACCAGGTACAGCAACAAGCCGAACGCCGCGCCAACACCGAGCGCGGCGCCAAGTCCAAGACGGGAGAGCACCAGCGCGAGAATGAGGGCGAACACGACGGACAGGACTAGGTGCACCATCATTGCCACCGCGACGACGCCGAGGGAGAACGTGGCCGGCGGCGGCAGAACCTCCTGACCCATCACCATCGCGGCGATCATGCGGGGTGGTCCCCAGGGACTTCCGTCCAGAAAGAGCGGCACCATCACCATCTCGAGCACAAGGAAGATGAGCCCGCCAATGAGTCCGGCCTTGATCGCCGCACTCCAGTCGACGCCCCCCGGTCTGTGTTCCATGCCGATCTCCGCCATGTGCTCCCCCTTGATAGGATGTTGAAAACAGGTCAAACCAACGGCTGGATCTGGAATCAATCGCCAGGATGCGCTCAACGAGGTCCCAGAGCGGCGCTGTCTCGCCCGACGGATGCTGCGCAACGTATGCGCCAACACCTCGACCGCGCCAGGAAGCGCCAGCCAGCGAGGCGTCGGGTTGGGTATCCCACCGTATTGCGGTGGAGGGCGACCGTGGCGAGAGTTGTAGCGGGATCGCGCGAAGTGAATCGCGCGATGAGTTTCCACCTTGAATCTGACTCCACACTCATGCGATTTCACCGCGAAGTCCTGGCCCTGACGATTCTCGTCGGCGGCGCGATGACCCTCCCGGCGCAGGGGCCCATGCGCGTAGCGCCGAGTGGTCGCGCGACGACCGAAGTTGTGCTCACATTCGCGGACAGCGCTGCGCGCGCTGCAGCGGAGCCGGCGACAATCCGGATCGACTACGGACAGCCGCACCTGCGTGGGCGGCCGCTTAACACCGACAGCCTGGTTCCGTATGACAAGCCATGGCGTACTGGTGCCAACGCGGCCAGCACGCTCGCCACCGACGTCGATCTGATCATCGGCGGCGCCAGCGTGCCAAAGGGAACGTATGTGCTACAGACGCTCCCCAGCCGCGCCGGCTGGAAGCTGTTGATCCAGAAGGACGCCGGGCAGTCGCCGATGGCGGCGGCGATGTCGTACGACCCGGCCAACGATGTGGCTCGCATCGACCTGCGCCAGACCACTTTGCCGTCCCCGCTCGAGAGCCTGTCGATCTGGTTGATTCCATCGAGGGAGCTCGGCCCCGCCCACGGCGAGCTGCGACTGGCTTGGGGCACGGTCTCTCTCGCCACGGACTGGTCGGTCAAGTGAAGTGCACTCGGCCGTGGCGGGAGTTCCGTTTGCTCTCCAGCGGTAGGGAGTAGCCTCGCTGAAGCCGAGTGTCGGCGTGTTCGGATCGAGGCGCTCGACGACGTGGTTAGGCCCCTGGCGGCGGATCAGATCGAAGGCGTCGTACAGCGCGCCCGTCGCGGTATGGGACTCGTATCGCAGCGTGTCACCGACGATTCGTACTACCTGAAAGAGCTGAGTATTCTCCGCCCGGCGGTCGAGCGTTGCCTGGTACCGGTCCCACTGATCCTTCTTGAACGTGTACATCTTGCGCCCGCCGACCGACACCACGTATACGGGGCCGGTCGCGCCACGGCTGGTGTTGACCCCCATGGCCACGTTCTCGGCCTGTGCAGGGCCGGCGCGGCCGCGCGCGTAGGTATGATCATGGCCCTGCAGCACGAGGTCCACGCCATGCCTGTCGAACACCGGCTTCCAGATCGCGCGCAGTTTCGCGTTGTCCCGTTCCAGTCCCGACGAGAAGACAGGGTGATGAAACGCCACGACAGTCCAGCGCTGTGGATCGTTGCCCAGCACCCTACCTAACCACTCGGCTTGCGCCTCGTGCTGCTCGTTCGAGTTGAGGACGACGATGCGGGCGCCCTGATAGTCGAGGTAGTAGCTCGTTTCCTCCTGGCCCGTGATTCCGTTCATCGGGAGTGTGAACTGGGGCTTCCAGAAAATGGAGAGGTGTTTGATACCCTTTTTCTCCTCCTCTTTCGTGAACGGCAGGTATTCGTGATTGCCCGGTGCTGGCAAGCTCGGCACCATCGCGTTTATCCACCCGCCCGCCCGGAACCACTCGCCCCACTGTATGTCGCTATTCGCGTCCCTCACGAGATCGCCCGCGTGGATCATGAATCGCGCATCGGGCACCATCGCATAGCTTAACCGGATTGTGCGCGACCAGAGAGAGAGGATGTCGTTCTGCGCGTCACCAAAGTAAAGGAAGGAGAATGGCTTCGCCTCCGTGCTGGCGGTCCGGAAGTGGAACCACTCGCTCCACCGCGTTCCGTCGCCCACTCGATAGGCGTAAAGCGTGTCCGGCACGAGCCCGGCAAACGTCACCGAGTGGTAATTCACCGCAATGCCGGCATCGTCGTTCCCGCGCGTGTCGAGGGTACGCGACTCGGCGGGCACCGTCTGCGCGTTATACCCGAACCCGGGTCCCGGCGAGGCCAGCGCTACCTGCGCGACCGCCCGAGTCACCGCAGTGCTCGTGCGCCAGGTGACGCTCTGCGAGGTGGAAGGATCCCCCGACCATGTGAGCACGATCCGGTCGGGATTCGACGTGGCGACGTTCCATTCCAGCCCCGCCGGCTCGCCCGCAAACAGGATGGCGTAACCGAAGGCGCCGAGTAAGAGCGTCAGAAGAAGGACCAGCAGCGCGCGAAACGCGTCGCCGACCGTGAGCGATCGTGACATACAAAGAGTCTCCTTGGCGCAGTGTGATTGGCTGCACGCGAAGAAAAACTCGATGGTCCGGGTCACGTATCGGTGGGCACAATGTACCGGCGACGCAACGCGCAGGCGGCGATATGCCGACGTCCTGCAGTGGGAGTTCTTCACGCATGGCGCGTCTCTTCCGCCTCGCCGGGTGGTTCTCATCGCTCGTCAGGCGCTGTTCGGCGCTGGTCATGCTGGTCACCGCCCCAATCGCGGCGCAGGAGATCACCACCGGTCGGGTAGCCGGGCGAGTGGTGGACCGCGATACCGGCCGTCCCCTCCATGACGTACAGGTGGTAATCGTCGGTACCCAGGCAGGACGGGTGACCGATCTTGATGGCCGTTACAGCACCAGCACCGTGCCGTTATGTACGTGCTCCGTGCGTGCGATGCGCATCGGATACTCGCCGGCACAGCTCGACAGCGTTACGCTGGTTGCCGGCACAGCCGTGCTCGTCAACTTCGCGCTTTCCGCGGCCGCCGTGTCGTTGCAGGACGTCGCGATCACCGAGGCCGACGTCATCCGCGTTACCTCCGAGGCGGGGCTGCTCGCCACGCAGAAAGCCGCGCCGGCCGTGACCGACGGCATCAGTGCCGAGGCGATCAGCCGCTCGCCGGACTCCGATGCCGCCGACCCCATCACTCGCGTCACCGGCGTTTCGGTGGTCGACGACAAATTCGTCGTCGTCCGCGGGCTGGCAGAGCGATACAGCAACACCCAGCTTAACGGAGTGGAGCTGGCGAGCCCCGAGCCTCTCAACCGGGCACGTGGTGAACATAGCGAACGTCAGTTTGCGCCGGCGCGAGATGAGAAGATGCTCGGGTGCACCGTGCGTAAGTCGTATCGTCAGAAATGGACCCTTGCATTCGCTCCCCCCAGCCGAGCAGACTATGGGCATGCCCGCGATCCGCCGCCATTGGACCACCGTCGAGGTACGCGCGCTCACGGGTCATGCTCAATACGGATGTGCCGCCGGGCTGGCGCGACGTCACCGCGCTCCTGCTTGCAGTCGAAATCGTTTCGCCAAGCAGCGCGCGTAGCGATCGCGTGGAAAAGCGCGACCACTATCTGGACGCCGGAGTGCCGGATTACTGGGTCGTCGACCTCGACGCTCGAATGGTGGAGTGCTGGACTCCGCTGCGCGCGACGCCGGTGGTGGAGTCCGCTCGGCTGATATGGTTGCCGGAAGGGACGGTGAGGCCATTCGTGGTCGACCTGTCCGCGCTGTTTCAGCGCATCTGGCGGAAATCGCGTGAGGGGCGTTAGGCTGACCCGGAAGGCGAGCAAGAACTGGAGGCGAGCTTGACGCTGGCGATCACCGAGAGGCCGAACCCGTAATGGCCGAATGCGTACGAAGATTGCGGTGATTGGCCTGGATTCCGGCTTTCGCCGGAATGACGTTCTTGTCAGGCGCTCCGTCAGAACTCTCACCACTCCAACAGCTCGCCGATGATGGACACCGATGCCGCGATGCTCGCGCGATATCTGGATCTCCTCCGGACTATCCCGAAGCCGCAACGACTGGCGCGCGCTTTCGCGCTCTCCACTTTGGCGCGGGAGTTGGCATGGCAGGGCGCGACACGTCACGCCGGGGATCGTGGCGCCGACGCGGTAACCGAACGATTTCTGCTGCAGCTCTACGGGCCGGATGTTGCGCGGCGGATGGCAGCGACGCTCCGGAGGGCCGAGGCCGAGCGCGACGCATCGTGAATGAGTCGGCGGATCTTCTCTCCGCGGTCCAGGCGGTCGTCGGTGCCTTCGAGCGGCACGACATCCGCTACTTCGTCACCGGCTCGTTCGCCAGCAGCGTGCACGGAGAGTTTCGCGCAACAAACGACCTGGACATCGTGGCGGATCTCGACGCGTCCCAGCTGGCTCTGCTGTTCGATGATCTGTCCCGGGATTTCGTCGCGGACCTCGATCAGGCCCTGAGTGCGCTGGTGTCAGGTTCCAGCTTCAACCTGATCCACCGCGTCGCCTATCTCAAAGTCGATGTGTTCCCATGTATGTCCGCATTCGACGCAGGGGCAATACGCCGCGCCGAGTCGATCGAGATGCCGGCTGATGTCGGTTCGATAAGGGTCGCCACCAAAGAGGACATTCTGCTCGCCAAGCTGCGCTGGTACCGACTCGGCGGTGAGACGTCGGAGACGCAGCGGCGGGACATCCAACGTTTGGTGGCGCTCAATCGCGGCGAGTTCGACGAAAATTACCTGCGACGGTGGTCGGTGCAGCTCGAAGTGGATGACTTGCTGGAGCACTTTCTCGGCTGAGTAGCTCACTCTTGGCTGGTCACGGGCTCCGCAACGACCTGGCCGGGTCGGGAGCATCTGGCTCGATCCGTCGATTCGATGCCGCGTCGCGCTGCTGCTGTTCGGGCTGCTACTGCTCACCAATCGCCATGCCACGATGACAGGCGAGGCGGGGCTGTTGCGCGGATGCTTTCGCTTACAGCGAAATCGCGAATGCGTTCCCCCCGATGCCCGACGAACTCAGCCGCCCCATCGGTTTTCATCACGCTCAGCGGTTCGTCGTTCCGTGGCTCGCCGGCGGCCTGCCATAAAATTTCCGCAGGCGGCGAGAAGGTCGTAGTGGGCCTGGCTACCGTCGAGCGGCCGGGTCAACAGACGTCAGGAATGGGAACCGGTGGAAATCCGTAAGTGGTTGAGCCGCTCCGCGGCCTGATTCACATGCGCCGCCGGCCGAGGGAACGGACCGCGTAGGCGCCGTCGCCGAGCGCGGCTTGCGCGATCAGAGCAGCGATCAGGAACGCGACGTATTCCCACCCGCCGTCCGTAGCGGTGAACGACCAGCCGTTAGGCCAGTGCACC
>JBPCLX010000299.1:0-4361 GCA_051002815.1 Gemmatimonadaceae bacterium | reverse complement strand
CCCCAGATAGGGGCGGCGAGGGTTCCGCCCGCCGCTCCTGATGCTATGGTCCTGGGCGTATCGAAGCCTAACCATATGCCGCCAACGACATCCGGTGTGGCGCCGACGAACCAGACATCGGTGTTGTCGTTGGTCGTACCTGTCTTTCCGGCAACCGGTACGTGTGAGGGGACGGCCGCACGCGCGGCGGTCCCCGTACCGCGTTCCGCCGCTTCCCGCATCAGGTCGAGCACGATGTAGGCTATGTGTGGATCGAGAACCTGGCGCGCACTCGGTGCCGGCGCGGTCCAGATCGCGCGTCCGTTCGCGTCCTCCACGGCCCTGACCAGACGAGGCTCTACCGCTCTGCCTCCATTGGAAAATGCCGCGTAGGCGGTGACGAAGTCGAGCGGGCGGACGACCGACGCACCGATGGCACTGGACGGATAGGTTGCCACCGGCGTGGCCATTCCAAGCCGGCGTGCCAGCTCGGCGACGCTGTCCATACCGACGGTCAGCCCCATCTGCACCGCCACCGTATTGCGCGAGCGGGCAAGAGCCTCGCGCACGGTCATCTGACCCAGGAACCCGCCATCCGAATTCTTCGGCCGGTAGAAGGTCCCATTGTCGAGCGGTATCGCCAACGCGGTGTCGAATACCATTGCATTGGCCGGGACGAGCGCCTCGAAGGCAGCGGCATAAACGAACGGCTTGAACGAGCTACCGGGCTGACGGCTGGCGTTCGCCGCGCGATTGTATTGTGAGGCGGCGTAGTCACGGCCGCCAACCAGTGCCAGAACGTCTCCCGTCTCCGGCGCAACTGCCACCGCCATGCCCTGCAGATAATCTGCGCTGCCACGCGCGCGGGCGGCAAACTTCGTGTGACGATAGCCGGGCCGCTCCTCCACCTGGGTGATGCCGGTACTCAGCGCATCGGTGGCGGAGCGTTGAAGTCCGGCATCGATGGTCGTGTAGATGCGCAGCCCTCCAGCGGCAACGGGTACACCCTCCTGTTCCAGGCGCTGCCTGACGAGGTCGACGAAATACGGAGCTGGTGCGGCAAAGCCACCGTCGGGAACTGTGCGCAGCGGCTCCCGCCGGGCAGCGTCCGCCTGCGAAGCGGAGATGTATCCCTGCCCCGCCATCTGGGTGAGCACCAGATTCCGACGCTGAGTGGTTCGCTCCGGATGCCGGATCGGATCGTAAAGCGAGGGCCCGTTGATCACCGCGGCCAGCGTCGCAGCTTCGGCAATGGTCAGGCGCGAAGCGGCCTTGCCGAAGTAGTGCCGCGCCGCCGACTCGATGCCGAACCAACGATGCCCGAAGTCGATCTGATTGAGGTACGCCTCCAGAATCTGTTCCTTGCTGTACCGCTTCTCCATCTCGCGTGCGGCCTGCTGCTCGCGCAGCTTGCGGCCAATCGATCCATCGCTTCGATCGATGATGCCCGGGTGCATGTTGCCGACGAGCTGCTGCGTTATGGTGCTCGCCCCGCGCAGATTACCTCGGACCGCGTCGCGAATCGCACCGGCGATCCCGATGACATCGACGCCATCGTGCTGATAGAACCGCTGATCTTCAATTGCGACGAACGCGTTGGGCACGTACGCCGGGAGAGTCCTGATCGAGACGTTACTCCGCCATTCCTTGCCGATCTCACCGATCAGGGAACCATCGCGGGCGAACACGAGCGACGACTGCTCCGGGGTGATGATCCGGGAGGGATCCCCACCCTGCGCATTGACGGCGCTGGCAGAGACGAGCGCCAACAACGCCGCCCCACGTGCTGTGCGACCAGCGCGGCACGCAATACCTCTGATCAGGGTTAGGGGGCGGGTATTCATGTCGCAGGCAGTCCGGTCACCATAAAGTGTACCCCTCATCAGCGGCCAGGTCCAACCGGCCCGGGCGATACGGGCCAGGTCGAAGCGCCTTCCGCCTGTCTCTGGCAGCGTTACACTATCTTCCGGTCACGACGCGCCGGCGAGCCCATGAGGGGCTGCCGGCCACCCGAATTTCGACTCCGGTGCCCGTGCAACTCGCCATCGCGCAGCTTCGCCCGGTAAAGGGCGACTACCAGGCCAACCTCGCGCAACTTCAGGAGTTGTTCGCGCACGTCGATAAGCTCGAGCCGCGGCCGCGCGTGCTGATGCTCCCCGAAACGGCGCTAACCGGATATTTCCTGGAGGGCGGCGTCCGTGAGTTGGCGATGACCGCTGGAGCGCTGGTTCGAGACATGGACGACGCCTATCGCGCCTCCGTCCGTTCGGCGCGCTCGCTCGACGTGGTAATCGGCTTCTACGAGTGGTGGCGCGGCACGCTCCACAACAGCTCTCTGTACGTAACACTCGGCGAAGGCGCACCGGATGTGCGGCACGTGCACCGGAAGAACTTTCTGCCGACTTACGGGTTGTTCGATGAGGAGCGATTCGTCGAGAGAGGTCACGAGATCCGTGCGTTCGACACGTCCTGGGGACGAGCGGCGATGCTCGTTTGCGAGGACGCCTGGCATTCGTTGTCAGGCACCCTCGCCGCGCTCGATGGCGCACAGGTCATATTCCTCGTCTCCGCCGCTCCAGCGCGAGGGCTGTCGCCGCGCGACGATGGGATCCCCGGCCCGGGGAGCATTGCGCGGTGGGAGCGCCTGGTGCGCGACATGGCCGAGGAGCACGGGGTTTTCGTCGCGCTGGCGAATCTCGTGGGGAGCGAAGGGGGCAAACTGTTTCCCGGTGGGACCATGCTCGCCGGCCCCCGCGGTGACATGCGCGCGCGCGGGCCGCTGTTCCGCGAAGCATTGGTGACGGCGCCGATCGATTTGCGTGACATCTCACGCGCGCGGGCGGATATGCCTTTGCTCGCCGACCTGCGCACCTTGCTCCCGCACATGCTCGACTCGATGTCGGACATTCGGGCCGGAATTCCTGCAGCCACTGAGTACGATCCGCCGGTTGACGAGCCTGACGAGCATGAACCTCTTGTACACCCTGACATCCATCATACCCGGCGGGCAGGGGCGATAGAAGTCGTGGCCGCCGGGGCATCCGGAGACGAAGGTCCGCCTCCCATGGCAATCGATCCGGGGTTGGCGGAATCGCTGCTGGTGCCGTTCATCCGTGACGAGCTGGCGCAACGGGGCTTCCAGACGGCGATCGTCGCTCTGTCGGGCGGCGTGGATTCGGCCGTTACCGCCTATCTTGCGGCCCGAGCGTTAGGTCCCGAGCGGGTGATAGCGCTGCGGCTGCCATACCGCACGTCGAGCCAGGCGAGCCTGGCGCATGCTCAGGAAGTTATCGACGCACTCGGCATCCAGTCGCGTACCATCGACATTTCGGGTCCGGTGGATGCATACCTGGAGAATGAACCGGACGCCGACGCCTCCCGCCGCGGTAACGTGATGGCGCGGATGCGGATGATCGCGCTGTTCGATCTATCCGCCCGGCATCATGCCATTCCCCTCGGTACCGGCAACAAGACCGAGCGGCTCCTCGGCTACTTTACCTGGCACGCCGACGACTCGCCCCCGGTGAACCCGTTAGGCGATCTCTACAAGACGCAGGTGCTGGCGCTGGCGCGTCACCTGGGCGTACCCCCCGCGATAGTCGAGAAGCCGCCGACCGCCGACCTCGTACATGGACAGACCGATGAGGGAGACATTGGCGTGAGTTACGAGACGGCCGACCAGATTCTCGACTGGCTGTTGCACGGATACACCCCGCGCGATCTCGCAGGTCGCGGTTTCGACGAAGCGGAGGTTGCGCTCATCAGGAAGCGTCTCGACGGCACGCACTGGAAGCGCAAGCTGCCGACGGTGGCGATGGTGAGTCCGACGGCGATCGGCGAATCCTACCTGCGTCCCGTGGACTGGTAAATCGGGCGCGGGACGAGGGGTGCGCGACGCGGGCGGCGGGAGGCGGGAGGCGGGAGGCGGGAGGCGGGAGGCGGGGCGGAGGTTAGCCCGCTAGTTGAACTGTGCTGCGTGACCGGCACCGATTTTCCACCCGCTTCGCGCATCGCGCGTCGCGCAACCCGCATCTCATGTCCTCGGCCAACTACGCCCTTCTCTTCACCGTCATTCCGTTCCTGTTCGGCGTCGCCGCCGTCCTGGCGCATCGCGCCGCCGGGCGGCGAGGGCTCGCGCTGGCATGGGTGGCGGCTACAGGGCTGCTGATCGTGCTCGGAGTCATGGATTGGCGGCAACCGCCGGACGAAGGTACGCCGCTGATAGCCTACCTGGGCTTTGCCATCATTCCCACCGCCGCGGCCGCATGGGTAGTCGATCGTACTGTGACAATGCCGCTCATCATCCGCATGCTGGTATGCGGAACAGCAGGCTGGCTGGGGATCCTCGTGCTGGTGGGGATCGTGACGCTAATGGCAGGAAT